>JBAYAV010000024.1:0-17373 GCA_041669565.1 Lentisphaeria bacterium | reverse complement strand
CATCAGCAAAGAACCAACAATCACAACAATTGCGGAAATAATGCCGCTCATATTATTTTGAAATTGCAGACATGCGAGCACGGTAGAGCCCGCCAGCAGCGCTGCTGCCGGAGACGGGAGTCCCTGAAAGATTCCAGGCGGCAATTTTTTTGTAGGTTTCAAAAATCGATAGAGTCGATACAAGAGACAGCCGACATAGAAAAACGTAATCAGGATTGCAATCCAAATGGTAATCACCTCTTCGTCAAAAGCCAGCGCCTGAAAAATCAGATATCCAGTTGCGAGTCCAAAACTTGTTGCATCCGCGATATCATCAAAAAAAGCACCGCGTTTTGTGGAGCCGAATTTACGCGCCAGGCGCCCATCAAAAAGATCAAAAAACTGCCCGATAAAGATCATCACAAAAGATGCTACATACCGATGCCGAAAAACAAGATAAATACCGCAGCAGCCACAGAGAAAGTTCGCCAGCGTGAATGTATTTGCATACCACTCATCCGGAATAATTTTACAGTAGAAAGACAGGAACGCGAGAATCAAACAACTATAGGCCATAAAAGTGACCATAGGCTGTCTTAATAACGTCGCGTCAACATCGGACATATGCGCAAAAGCAATCGTAGCCAGCAGGATCGTTACAAGTGCCGTTTTAGCTTTTCCGAAAAGATTTGCGGCCTTCTTTTTTGCAAAAAGTCGGGAGAACTGTCCAACCGTATCTACCACAATAAAAGCAAGAACGCACCAAAGTGGCAAAGACACAGCCAAATCTTTATTTAGAGCAAAAAATAGCAGCACCGGAAAATACATGAACTTATCGCTCAGCGGGTCGAGCCATTCTCCCATTTTCGTTTTTAGATTACAATTACGGGCGATTGTACCGTCGGTTAAATCAGAAATCATCCAAAATCCGAACCACAAGATTGCTATTTTCAAATCCCCCATTGCAAGGAGTACCACCGTAACGACCCCCATTGGCATTCGAATCAGTGAGATGCCATTCGGGTGCAAAAACGGCATCTTACGAATCCATTCTTGGCAAACCGGATTTTTTGTTGCAACAATCGACGTAACTCGTTCTGCTACAAGCATACCTAATATAATCACTACCAGCCATACCGAACAAGTCATAAAACATCCCCTAACAAAATAACCATAAAACTACAATTCATTTCTTTTTTAATCCTCTTTTTCGTTGCGTTTCTTTACTTTTAATGAAAAAATGCGACGCTTATCCGCCTGCAAGATATCAATAATTAAATTTTCCGTCATAATATGTGCGCCTTTTTCAGGGATTTTCCCTTCATACGCCATAATATAACCCGCAAGAGTGTCATAGCCCTGTTCTTCCGAGATATCCAAATCAAAAACTTTATTAATATCGCAAATAGTCGTACGCCCATCTGCGACAAGACAGCCTTCTGCGTCCAGGGCATACTCTTTTTCAGGATCTTCTTCCTTATCATACTCATCCTGTATTTCGCCCACGATTTCTTCCAGGATGTCTTCCAAAGTAACGATCCCCGCAGTTCCGCCATATTCGTCCAGCACAATAGCCAGATGGTTATGCGTATTACGAAATTCATCCATCAGATCGCCGACATTTTTACTTTCTGGGATAAAAACGGGCTCATGGGTGAGTTCCAACAGTGAGGCTGCTTTTGCCACGAAGTTTTTATCCAGCAAATCTTTGGCAAAGATAATCCCGATAATTTTATCGATGCTATCGCGATAAATCGGCAGGCGGCTATGGCCGCAGGCAATAATAGCGCTTTTAATTTCTTCGATATTGCTATTTTCCGAGCATGCGTCAATATCCACGCGCGGCGTCATAATTTCATGAACGAATGTTTTATCCAGTTGGATCACGCCATTCAGCATTCGTTTTTCGTCATTTTCCAGTCCATCGCTATTATTTTGATTATGGGCATCATCCTGGGTGTCTTCCACCAGAGACAAGATTTCATCTTCAGCGGTTACACGCACTTCTTCATTTTGCTGATGGTACTGCATTTTATATTTACGAATCAGCCAAGACAACAACAGAATGAGCGGTGCGATCGGAAAGGAACAGATCTTGCAAAAGAACAAATACTGGTGCATCATTTTTGCGCTTTTGATTAACCCGATAAAACAGCTGCATACCTGAATTAGCAGCAACACAACCAGTGCCACGAAAACAACAATGCCCCAAAAAGCACTACTAGAGACAATATTCTGGTTATGCCAATTCCAAAAGAAGCACACTGCCAGAGTAAAAAATACTGCTAAAAGCATATGGCCTACCACACGCAAATGATCCGCCCGCTGAATGTCAGTCTCAATAATATCACCCAATTGTCGCGATGTTTCGCGTAATTTACGTAATTTTGCTTTCGAGAATGACTCCAAAATCAGTGCTGCTGAGCCTAAAAAGGCAACTATCGCACTACTGATTAAAGCGCCCATTAATAATAACAACTGAGTACTCATACACTCCTTACAATTAGGGTTCATATCATTGTGCCACCCGGCACAAAAAATTAAATTTGCTGATAAAATTGTTCCAAATCAAATTGCGTGTCCAATTCTTCCATAACCCGTTTTTCTGCCGCGCGCATTGATTTTCGCGCGGCATCATCGAGGTCATCTTCACCGGCCAGATGAAGTAGGCCATGAACAGCGTATAGCACGATCTCTCGGGAAAAGCTGCTGTTATATTTTTCGGCTGCTTCCCGAGCCACTTCTGGACAAATATAGATTGAGCCCTGCGTCTGCTCTTCGGCCGGTATCCAATTTTCCTGTTTATCACGCAAATCGTACGTTATCACATCCGTGACACCCTGATGATGTAAATGGAGACCATTCAGTTTTATCATCTTGTTTTTATCGAGAAAAACAACCTCCATAATGCCGGAATCATTCGAAAAGCCGGTCAACACCAGCGTTTTTTGCAAAATTTGCATAAAAGCATTTCGGGGCCGGACTGCCTTACATTGACGTGATTTACTTAATACGATATTCATTATGATTTATTTCGTTCCTAATCGGCCCTTTGTTTTCCACGGGGTACTGCATCCATTTTTTCATCCGTCTTTGAAGATGATGTCGATTCCGGGTACTGGGGTCTTGTATGATACATATCCCTGAAATTTTTCAAAAAGCTCATTTTTACTTCTTGCAGTTCATGCAGGGTGATTTCCGCCTCATTAAGTTGACCATCCAGCCATTTATCCGTAAAAATTTTATCAAGCATTTTACGGATATCCTCTTCTCGAATGATCGAATCTTTAGAAGAGCCCGTTGATTCCATGCATTTTTTCGTTAATTCTGCCTGGTTTTTCTCTCCTTGTTCAATGGCCGGATAGACTGTCGAAATAATTTTTTCCGCCATTGCCTTATAATCCGAACAGCACGTAAACATGGAACGAACAGCGGCCTCACACGCATCTGCCAAGCTTAAAATCACGACTTCTTTCTTTATCGGAAGCGGATATGGATACCGGAATTTACTTTCATCCGGCATTGGCAAATGCCGTTTTTCAGCATCCTTCTTTGCTTTTTCATAAAAGACACGCATAATACTGCTGCCGTGATGCCGTTCAATGGCCGGATAAATCGGCCGTCTCATATGATATTTATATGCCAATTCCAATCCGTAAGTCACATGTTCGCGCACCATCTGGCTACCTTCTTCCGGCGTCAATGCGTCATATAAATTGCATCCGCCATGCATATTTTCCGCAAAATTTTGGGGGTTATACAATTTGCCGATATCGTGATAAAATGCGAAAGCGCGGGTAAGAGTAGCATTTGCATGAATTTCCTGGGCTGCAGCCGATGCGAGAATTGCCACATTAGAGCTATGCTGATATGTTCCAGGCGCTTCGCGCTGCAAACGCAGCAGAAGCGGGTGGCTAACATCACACAACTCCATCAATGTAGTCGATGTTGCCAGCCCAAAACATACTTCCAACAGCGGCAGAAAAAGAAGACAGCCGAAAGCAATAATAACGCCATTAACAAAGGAATAGCCCACGATACTCAGAATTTGTCCTTGAATAGCACCCCAGGGCATACCGACTGCGCAACCCAAGTATACGGATGCTAGCGCAATACTGACGCTCATAATCACGCCGCCAAAAATATAATCCATGCGATAGCTGGCTTTTTGGAAGCACAGCAAGCCAATAATTCCAATAAACAGCGTTAAGTAGAACAGTTCGAAGCTACAGCTTGCAACCTGCACTTGCAGCGGGAGCAAAATAACGATCAGCAAAATCGTACAAATTGCCGTCCGGCCGCCCAAGAGGCTGGAGATCATTGCCGGCATTAAAGCAACGGGCAAAAACGGCAGCAGGAGCAGCAGTGGCTGATTGAAACGGCTATGTAGCACGCAGCCCAAAAAAATAAAAAGGCAGTGCAAATTAATTGCCAGGGTACATAATGTTACATGCTGCATTCGGTCAGTGCTTAGCGCATGCGCTCGAAACAGGATAACGCCATACACAAAAAGCAGCAGCCCGATCAATAAAACACGCAGCATATTATGGATATCAAGAAAGTCCGCGAGGCGTTCGAGCCAAGGCCGTGTATTCATGCTTTTTCGAGAAGCATAAGCCTGCAGGCGTTCAAGCTCATTTTGAGTAAGCTCCACGACCGTACTGCCTCTCTTCTTATATTGTTTTGGCATTTGCACCTGCTTCGCAGCCAATTCGCGGTTATTCTGAGTTCGCGCTTCATCAAAAATTAAATTTTCCGAAAAGACGCCGTCTAAAAAATCTGTCAGTAATATCGAAGAGACCTCGAATTGCTTTGCAAATTTTTCAGAGACCTGTTTTACGGCCTCTTTTGATGAGGGGATATCCATTTTATAGGTATAGACGCTATTCGTATCGCTAATAATTAGGATACTGTCTTTTGCGTTCTTTTCTTCGCTTATCGTTGCTTTTTCTTTTGCAGCAATAATGCCTGTCGATAGCACATCATCCACCATTCCGGTCAGCGAGGTAACGGCCTGTGGTTCTTTTAATAATTTAGAAAGTGCGCGACTGGATTCAGACGGATGAGAAAAGATTCCGTCATTATCTTTAAAAAGTTCATCGAGGCGCGCCCGGACATTTTTTCGATTTTGTTCATTGATTTGGTGGTCGATAAAAAAGACTCTCGGCTGGCTTGCAGCCGCCTGGGCGCATTTTTCCTGAAATAATTCAGAATCCGAATAATCATAATTATAATCTGCGTGCAGCGTGTAGCGCAATTTCCACATTTCGTTCAGCAAACGGACCGATTTATGCGGCGCAAAATAAATAAACAGGCTGCTACAAATCCAAGTCAGCAGAAAAAATACATAAAGATACCAGCTTTTTCGAAAATGAACCGCCATTCTCTGTCTCCAGCCCAAAAAATGGACTGGCGCAAAAAAAATTTTATTTGCGCGACGCGGCGTTTCTTTTGTAGCACCCGGAGGCTCTAACGAACTATTTTCGCCCAATTCTTCCTCCTCTGATGAAGAATGAATCATGGTGCCCACTTTTGTCTCTGTATTTTGATGTGACATAAAATATTTTCTACCAAGAAAGGACTGCCGGTTTACTCATATTTCTTAAATAATATGGCTGCATTATGACCACCAAATCCCAAACTGATATTTAGTGCGACACCAACAGGCATATCGCAGCTACTATTTGCAATATAATTCAAATCGCATTCCGGATCCGCATGCTCTAAATTCATGGTACCTGGGACACGATCCTCTAACAAACTCTGCACACAAACAATGGATTCAAATCCACCAGAAGCACCAAGCATATGCCCTGTCATCGATTTTGTACTACTGATTGCCAGCTTTGGCGCATAATCTCCAAAAACAAGCTTGAGGCATTTTGTTTCCACCAAGTCGTTCATTGGGGTTGATGTCCCATGTGCATTTACATAATCGACTTCTTCAACGGCGATGCCGGCATGCCCGAGAGCGCTCCGGATTGCCGCTGCGGCACCCGATCCATCCGCCCGCGGTGCGGTAATATGGCTCGCATCTCCGCTGGCTCCATAGCCGATAATTTCTGCCAGAGGTTTTGCCCCGCGTGCCAAAGCGTGTTCCAATTCTTCTAAGACAAGCACGCCCGCGCCCTCGGCGGGAACAAACCCATCACGTTCCGCATCAAAGGGCCGGCTCGCATGTTCGGGATCATCATTACGTGAGCTCAAAGCCCGCATTTGGCTAAATCCAGCCATACTCAGCGGAACGATACCGCATTCTGTTCCGCCGGTCAGCATTATATCGGCATCACCGCGCTTTATAATCCAGCTTGATTCGCCGATGGAATGCGCTGAGCTAGCACACGCGCTCACGATACCGAAATTCGGCCCGCGAAAATTATAACGGATGCTTAAAACTCCAGAGGCCATATCCGCAATCATCATTGGAATTGTCAGGGGTGACACGCGACGCGGACCACGTTCCTCAAGAATTTTCGATTCGCGGCAGGTTGTTTCAATTCCTCCAATACCCGAAGACACCAAGACACCGCAGCGCCACGGATCATAATTTGCCGTGTTTTCCAGCCCCGCCTGAGCAATCGCTTCCGCTGCAGCAGCCACGGCAAAATGACAAAATTTATCCTGACGACTTGCTTCTTTCGGCGTTAAATAATCAAGGATATTAAAATTTTTTACTTCGCCGGCGATCTGACAGCGATACTCCTCAACGGGAAAATGTGTAACACGCGCAATTCCTGATTTTCCAGCTAAGAGTCCTGTCCAGGATTCCTTTACAGAACATCCCAGCGGTGAGATCGCCCCTGTTCCGGTAACGACCACTCTTCTTTCATGCATCGAACTATTCTTCATATCTATTTTAACCTGAATCTTTATAATCAAAATAAAAAACTACAAACTATTTTATAAGTATAATACAATTATATTTTTTTGCAAATTCTGGCAACGGCGTTTTGCTACTTGAAAAAGCCTTCTTTTTTTGAGGGATCTTCTTTCATATTTCGACGACCACCCATGGCCATTGATATGGTTGCGGCATCGGCATAATTCAAATCTGCCCCCACCGGGATTCCCGACGCAATTCTTGTGATCAAAATGGGCAGCATTCCGAATTCATCCGCCAGAAAATGGGCTGTAGCTTCCCCCTCCACATCCGGGCTAGTAGCAATAATCAATTCTTCGACCCCGCCCTTTTCCAAACGCTCGCGCAATTCTGATATCCGCAAATCTCCAGGGCCTTTTCCGCTTAGCGGCGAAAGCTTTCCGCCTAAAACATGATAAAGCCCCCGAAAAACGCCAGAGCTCTCAATCACTGAAATCTGCGATGCCGTTTCCACTACGCAAATGCTCGTTGACTGCCTTTTCGGATCACGACAAATAGCACAATATTCTTCTTCACAATAATTTCCGCACTGCGCGCACGGGTGAATTTTCTTCCGCAAATCCTGAATATCCTGACCAAATTTCTGCAACGCCGTTTCCGGCCATTCCAGCATCGAGATAACAAGACGGTACGCCGTTCGGTGCCCGATACCAGGCAAACGCCCGAACATATCAATTAAATTTTCCAACGCTTCCGGTAATGGATTCATAACTTACTCTGAAATATTTTGAGGTGCCTTTGGATCTTCACGAACAACAACATCAACAATCTTTGTATTCATCAGACGATTGAAAGTTTTTACCAGCGGATAATCCTGCAATGCATTCTGCTCATCACCAATCACATGACGAAACCCAGGATGCTCCTCTTTCTCAACAAATGGATTGCGCTTTATAACCACAGCCCCTAAATCTATCAAACTACGAAATGCATTCTGGATCATCTTGGAATTGTCTGTATCCTTCAATGCCCGCAAATTCCATTCGGTTATTTCTTTTTTATCATAATACAGCGTTAAAACGTGATTTGCACAATCTTGCGGGGCCAGCCCACTTACTATTTCAGCTAACTTCACACCTATTTCACCACGCTTTTTTAATTCTTCAATTAAGGCTTTCTGACAATCTTTCGCCGAAGAAAACTCTGAAACAACAAAACGTTCCCCCAGTTCCGATTCACAATCCGATTCTTCCTCTTCCAGCGTATCCTCTTCTGAGACTTCGGGTTCTGAAACTTCTTCTTCCAGCGTATCCTCTTCTGAGACTTCGGCTTCTGAGACTTCTTCTTCCGGGGTATCCTCTTCTGAGGCTTCGGGTTCTGCAACTTCTTCTTCCGGGGTATCCTCTTCCGAGACTTCGGGTTCTAAGACTTCATCTTCCGGGGTATCCTCTTCCGAGACTTCGGGTTCTGAGACTTCCTCTTCCGGGGTATCCTCTTCCGAGACTTCGGGTTCTGAGACTTCCTCTTCCGGGGTATCCTCTTCCGAGACTTCGGGTTCCGAGACTTCATCTTCCGGAACTTCGGCTTCCGGCGTATCCTCTTTTGGAACCACCTCTTCTGGAGTTGACAGTTCCTCTATATTCGACGCAGTTAGCACAGCCTTTGCATTATTTTTTACGACAAAAGGAGGGCGCGGTGCGGGCATTTTTTCTTTCGGGAGCAAACCGCTAATTACATTCAGATGCTGCATCACCTCATTTATTTGCACGCTGTGTGCTTCACGCATCACGCGAGCAAGAACGACTTCGAGGAAAACTCGCTTATTCAGTGCGGATCGGAAGGCCCATTCCTGGGTTACGAGTCCCTGCAGCACGCGCTGAATCAGTTGCGGATCCAAGGACTGTCCCATGCGCATCATTTCATTATATTCCATCTCGCTAACTTCGAGGAATCGTTTGGAATCGTGACAGCTTACTGCAATCATCAGATTACGCACGAAATAGATCAAATCTTCGAAAAGTCGTTCCAAATCCAGACCAGAATCCGCAAGATTTTGCATCACCGTCATAACGCCATCGAGATCATTTGCAAAAATTGCGACGGCTATTTGGCGGAGTTCTTCACTAGAAGCCAGTCCGAACACTTCAATAACATTTTGTTCCGTGATTGGTCGTGAAGAAGGATCGGTTCCGCCGCAAAAAGAAATCATCTGATCGAAAATAGACTGTGCATCTCGCATTCCTCCATTTGCAGCTCTAGCGATCGCTGTCAGCGCCGTTTCTTCCACATTGATATGTTCGCCATCGGCGATACCGCGCAGGCACTTTGCAATCAAGGGAACGGGGATTCGGCGCAAATCGAAGCGCTGGCATCGTGAAATAATCGTTGGAAGCACCTTATGTGGCTCTGTTGTTGCGAAGAGGAATTTCACATGTTCCGGCGGTTCTTCCAGTGTTTTCAGCAATGCATTCCATGCGGCTGTTGTAAGCATATGCACTTCATCAATAATATAGATTTTATATTTGCTTTTTACCGGAGCGTATTGCACATTATCGCGAATTTCACGAATATCCTCTACCTTATTGTGGGATGCACCATCAATCTCGATAACATCGAGGGAAGTTCCATCGGCGACTTCTTTGCAATTTTCGCACTTACAGCATGGCTCGCCGTCCACATTATGGGTACAATTAAGTGCTTTTGCGAAGATTCGTGCTGTTGTTGTTTTGCCGATACCGCGAGAGCCGATAAACAAATAGGCATGCCCAATACGGTTTTGCATAATTGCATTTTTCAGAGTCCGCCCGATATGGTCTTGTCCAACAACTTCCGAAAATTTTTGAGGGCGCCATTTACGTGCGAGAACTTGATACGACATTATTACAGACTCCCGGAATAGAACAAAGAAAGAAATAATAAAAAAAAGTCGTGCCATCTGCCACAGAATAATCCGGCACCCGGGTAGTCACTTAGGGCTGCTTGGTTCCCCATCTGACCCGATTCGTACACATCCCCGCTGCTCAGGTTCCATGTCAAATGACACGACAAGTCTAAATATAGTCATTTTTTTTAAAAAGACAACCCAAATATGAAAAAAAAATGATGTTCAAGCACCCAATCTTGTAAAAACGTATTATTTTATAATAAGAAACAGAATCGGCATTTTTCAATAAAACAAGACCGTATAATATAGAACAACAATAAAAGCACAATTATTAAGGGGAAAAAATGTTTTTGAAGCCTCATTTATCGAATGCACGTCTCAGTTTTTTTTGTCACAGGACGATACAAATTTTATTTTGTTGCGTGATTATATTGATGGATCTACCATCGATTGCTCAAACGCGTGACCCCGCGCGTTCCGAGTGGATGAAAGGTTACATTCAGATGGGCAATGCGGACAAGGCGACCGACAACAATGCTCTTGCTGCAGTTCAACTATATAAAGAAGCAAAAGATATTTTTGAAGCCGTAAAGATTAAGTACCCAAAATGGAATTCCTCTTTACTAAATTTTCGTATTCAATATTGCAAAGACAAAATTGCGGCATTAGAAGAAAAGAGTACGGGACGGATCAGCAAGATGAGTAAAGAAGAACTTGCCGACTTTGCGTTAAAGCAAGCCCGCGCGATGCAGGAGATGTCCGAGAAAATTCGTCTTTTGAACAACAATCTTCTTATTTCCAAAGAGACAATGAAGCGTGCGCAACAAGAGTCCGCCAACAGTGTTTCCAGCAACATGGAATTAGATGAAGAACGCAAAGAGAAGGTTGCTGCGCAACAAAACGTCACGCTTTTGAACAGCAAAGTCAAAGAGCTTGAAGACAATGTTGATCATTTAAAACGGCAGTTATCGGAATCGGATATCGGCAAATTATCGGAGAAAGTTTCGCTTTACAAAAAGCAGAACAAAGAATTAAGCAAGCAAATTGATAACGAGAAAGATAATCTTAAAAAAGTAAAGAATGAAGTAGAAGATCTTCAGTCCGACAACCAAAAATTAGTAAAGAAATTAGACAAAAAGGCCGCTGCCCTCGCCGCGCTTGAAAAAGAGCAAAAAGAATGGCAGAACAGTCTAAAGCAGCAAGGAAAGGACAGCAATGAGTTACAATCCGATTTAAAAGAAGCCAAACGCGCAATCGCGGACTTGAAAGAAGATCTTAATCGCAGCAAGAAGGCAGAGAAAGAGCTGAATGACGAAGTCAACCAACTCCGTGAGCTCCGCACTAAATTTGCGCGTTCCAGCGACGACAATTTAAAACTGATTAATAAAAACGCGGATCTGGAAAAACAATTGATTGAAAGCAAGAAAATCAAAAATGCGTTTGATGTCCTCGTGGCAAAGAACAAAAAAGACCAAACAGAGATGCAAAAAGAATCTCTTGCTGCCCTTCAGGCAAACAAAGAGCTCGCCCAAAAACAAGAAGCGAGCGAAAAAGCAAATACGACTCTGTCGGATGAGATCACAAAATTAAAATTTGCATATCAGGCATCTCAAAAGCGGGAAGAAAAACTTCAGGAAAAAGTTGCGGCGCTGACGGTCTCTATGAAAGAATCGGCAAACAAAACGACGGAAGCTGAATATAAAAAGATTACAGCTGAAGCAACCGCAGTTGCAGAGCGCAAAATTAAAACCGCAGTTGAGCAGCAGCAGAAGCTCAAGGTTGCATTAACGAAAACAATGGCTTCTGAAAAAGCTGCTTCTGAAAAAGCAGACAATCTCGAACGACAGATAAAAGTTCTCGAGGCAAATACCGCCAACGCAAAAATGAACTCTGATAAACTTGTCGAAACGATTCAGGGCAAATTAGAGAAAACCATCCAAGACTATAACAAGCTACAAAAACAAAACGCACAAATACAATCTGATATAAAATCCAAAGACGAACAAATTGCTGCATTAAACAAAAAGAATAATTCATTCGTTAAAGATCTAGCCAATATGAAAGAGAATGGTCAGACTGGCTTAAAAGACAAAGAATTATTAAGTATAAACAAAGAATTGAAAAAGGCCCAAAAAGAAATCACGGCCCTGAAAGAAGAATTAGCGGACACGGAAAAAGGCCGGAATCAAGATATTGAAAAAGCGATAAGCAAGGCCCATAAAGAAATCAGCAAAAAATATGACGACGAGTTAGAAAGCAAAACAAAAGAGCTTAAAACAGCACGTGAACAGCTATTAGCGATAAACGCACTTGCCAGCAAACAGCAGGCCCAACTGCAAGAAAAGCACCAAGGCACGCAGGATCAGCTCGTACGTGAACTGGAAGAAACCAATGCGAAACGAAAAGAAGCGGAAGAGACTGCCAACCTTCGTTTATTCAAACTAGATGGCAATAAAGTCACGATTCAAAATCAAGAAAAAGAAATCCAAAAATTAAAAACTCTATTGGATAAAACCGCCATTCCGGAAATACAGGGAAAGAACGCCCAGCTGCTGCAGCAGTTAGTGCAAACGAAAAACGACCTGAAAAATGAGCGGGAATTAAAACTGAAAAATCAAGTAGCTCTTAAAAACAAAGATGACGAAGTTTCTGAATTACAGAAAAAGTTAGCCGCATTGAAAGAAGACCTCAAAGACAATAATCGTCAAGCACAGAGCCTACAGGCAGCAATGGGGTCTATCGAGCTCAAAAAGTTAAAAGCCAAATCAGAAGCCCAGTCCCTCGAATTAAAAGAACTCAAAAAACAAGTCACCAGCAGTCGAGAAACCATGCTGAAGAGTCGTCAGGAATTAGAAAATGCACAGGAAATTAATGCAAAATTGCAAGACCAAATTACTCAAATAAAGAAACTCCAAAAAGATTTTGGCACTTATGAAAATCTAATGCAGAATAAGGATAAAAATTTAGAAGGTAAAAACGGTGAAATTGAAAAACAAGCAGATAAGCTTTCGATTACTCAAAAGATACTTCAAAACAAGAATGACGAATTAGCGGCGGCCAATGCCCAACTTCAGAGTTGGAAAAGAAAATACAACAACCTAAGCAACAACAATCAGGAGCTGAGCGCCCAACTAAATAACCTGTCTGAACGTTCCGGCAAAAAAGTCTCCCAGTCTTCTGAGCTGCAAGCAGAGCTCCAGCAGACACAACAAAAGCTTATTGCTCAAAATAAAATACTCGCCAAATACAAAGAAGATCTGGAAGCAAAAAATACTTTAGCAGCCAAACTTGAAAAAAGCGTGCAAAATGCCGAATCGCAAAAGAATGAACAAGAGGCTCTTTTAGAAAAAAGCAAACAAAATATTGCCCTCCTCCAAACAGATCTTAAAATTTCGAAAGCGAAACTATCTGCTGGCAGCAACACTCAAAAAGATTTGTCTGATACCCAAAAGAATCTTCTGAGCATTGCGAATGACCTCAAGCAAATGCAGGGCGATTTTCAGGCTTCACAATCTCGCATCCGCCTGATGAACGAGCAGCTGGAACGGAAAAACAGACAGATTGAGTCTTTACAAAACAAAGAAAGCCAAAATAGCGGCACTCAGGAAAAAGAACTGATCCAAAAGATTTCTGCTCTCAATGCAAAACTCGACCAGGAAGAAAGCAAACGCAAGGATCTTGAAATCGCTCTTATCAAACTAAAGAACGAAGAAAAGACCATCACGATTCATTCCGAAACACAAGGCCCGAAACTTCTTAATAACGCCGGTAACGCCATCGCTCCGTCATCCACCACCGAGCAAAGCGCTATCCTTCGCAAGCAAGAAAAAGAAGTTCACGACCTCCTGAATGCTGCAGTGAACGCAGAAAAACAGGACAAGACACAGGCCGCGATTGCAAACTACCGCAAAGTCTTGGAAATCCAACCGGAAAATCGTCTTGCCATGAAACGCATGGGGCTGCTTGCCATTAATAACAGCAACTACAAAGACACCGTAAAATATCTGAAGAAGGCATTCCGCCTTGATACCGATGACATGGATACGCTCTACGCACTCGGTTATGCAATGGCCAATCTCGAACAACCGGAATGGGCCGTTTCATACTTAGCTCGCGCAAGTGCTCTAAAACCAGACAGCCCAGTATTAGCACGACAATTCGGCGAAGCTCTCATTCAGCTGAACTGGAAAGATGCCGCGGAACAGCAATTCAAGAAAGCTTATAAGTTAGACCCCAAAGACCCCAATGCGCCATTTAACCTCGCAGTACTTGCCGCCACCGATAATCCGGCCAGACTCGATGAAGCTAAAAAATGGTACAATATTGCACTCAAAAATGGAATTCCAAAAGATTCTGTTTTTGAAAAAACGCTGAAATAGAGTCGCGTTGTTTTTTCTTAGGGGCTGTAAAAAAATGAACTTGACAATTTGCCGAAAAAATCGTGATTTTATTTTGAGGCCGACAACGAGAAGCATACCCTCAGGTATGTGACGAGGTTGACGGCACAAAAGGCATTCACGAGAATTAGGCAAATGGAAAAGTTATTTCTGAACAGCCCCTTAGAGCAAAAAAAACTTCCATCCCATATAAAACTCTTATAATAAACGAACAAAATTCACAATAACTTCTATTGTGAATTTTGTTCTTCTATAAATTTCAGCTACTTTTTATTTTTATTCTTGCAACAAAAAAATAAAGGAAATATCAATGTCCAAAAAATTATTATTAGGTGATGAAGCATTAGCTCAGGGCGCCATCGATGCCGGATTGTCCGCGTGCTATGCCTATCCAGGAACGCCCTCCACTGAAATCATGGAATATGTCAGCCAATCAGAAATAGCAATACAGCGCAATATTCATCGCGAGTGGTCTTGCAATGAAAAAGTTGCCATGGAAGAAGGTCTTGGCATGTCCTATAGCGGCAAGCGTGCGATGGTCTGTATGAAACACGTCGGCATGAATGTCGCAGGCGACGGTTTTATAAACTCCGCGATTACCGGAACAAATGGCGGCCTCATTGTAGCTGCTGCTGACGATCCGTCAATGCACTCCTCTCAAAATGAACAAGACTCCAGATTTTACGCACAATTTGCGATGATTCCGTGTTTGGAGCCTTCCAATCAGCAAGAAGCCTACGATATGCCACAATACGCCTTTGAGCTTTCAGAAAAGCTGCAGACGCCGATTCTTTTTCGTCTTACGACACGTCTTTCACACTCTCGCGCTGATGTTGAATTAGCGGGTACTGCCAATGTACAAAATGACATGCATTTACCCGAGAATCCAAGCCGTTTTATTCTTCTTCCCGCGATTGCAAAGAAAAATTATCAGCGCCACTGCGAGAAGCAGGCCGAATTTTTACGCCTCAGCAATGAATCGCCATGGAACCGCTATGAAGATGGTCCCGACCATAAGTTAGGCATTCTTACAAGCAGCATTGCGTATAACTACGTGCAAGAGGCCTATAACGGCAAATGCCCGCATCCCGTTTTGAAAATTTCGCACTATCCGTTACCGGACAAAAAGCTTGCTCGGCTAATGCAGGAATGCGATAAAATTCTTGTTGTTGAGGAAGGCATGCCATTTATTGAAACCCAGCTGCTTGGGCCTTTGGGGAACGCAAAGATTTTAGGCCGCTTATCGGGCGCACTTCCTCGCACTGGTGAGCTGAATCCGCGTTTTGTTGCCATAGCCTGCGGATTGCCAACACCCGATCTTTTATCCGCTTCGGAACTCATGAAAATACGCCCACCGCGTCTATGCAAGGGCTGCCCGCATATCAACAGTTATGAAGCATTGAACGAAGCAAAGAAACAATTTCCGGACTGCAAAGTTTTCGGGGATATTGGGTGTTATACCCTCGGTGCACTTCCGCCATTTAATGCAATCAGCACCTGTGTTGACATGGGCGCATCCATTTCCATGGCGAAAGGCGCTGCGGATGCCGGGTTATATCCTGCTGTTGCCGTTATTGGAGATTCCACCTTTACGCATTCTGGCATGACCGGCGTTTTAGACGCCGTTTGGGAAAATTCTCCCATTACCATTATCATTGTGGACAATTACACCACCGGCATGACGGGAGGCCAGGATTCTTTAGGCACCGGAAAATTAGAAGACATTTGCAAGGGCCTTGGTGTCCCTGCCGATCATATTAAGATCATCACCCCTGTTCCAGCAAATCATACTGAGAACAGTGCTGTTATTGCGAAAGAGATGGCTTGGAAGGGTCTTTCCGTTATTATTTCGCGTCGTGAATGCATACAGACACTTCGCAAGAAGAAAAAGAAATAATTTAATTTTTTAGAAAACTTCAACGAATCAAGAGCTGTAAAAAAAAATGAACTTAACAATTTGCCGAAAAGATCGTGATTTAATTTTGGGGCCGACGGCGAGGAGCATACCCTCAGGTATGTGACGAGTTGGCGTCACAAAAAGCATTCACGAGAATCAGGCAAATGGAAAGGTTCTTTCTGAACTGCTCCTTAGAAAAGGAAAAATAACATATTATGAAAAGTGATCTTGTATTAGCGGGTGTTGGCGGTCAGGGAATTTTAACGATTGCCGCAATTATTGGCCAAGCCGCAGTTTCGCAGAATATTCATGTAAAGCAATCGGAAGTCCATGGCATGGCTCAGCGCGGTGGCTCCGTGGTTGCTCATCTTCGGCTCTCAAGTGACCCCATTGCGTCTGATTTAATTGCCGAAGGCACTGCGGATATTCTTTTATCGATGGAGCCTCTCGAAGCTCTGCGTCATGCATCCTATTTAAAATCGGACGGGGTCTTGCTTACGAATACCACGCCTGTTGTCAACATTGACAGCTACCCCGAAATGGATAAAATCACCGCAGAGTTAAAGCATTTCAAGCGGACTGTCATTCTTGATGGTGACGCGATGGCTCAAACCATTACTGGTTCTGCTCGCGCAGTCAACATGATTTTACTTGGTGCAGTTTCAGTATTTCTAGACATGCCCTCTGAAATATTTATTGAGATCATTAAGAAGATGTTTGCGCGCAAAGGCGACGCCATCGTGGAGGCGAATATCAAAGCATACAAAGCGGGACAATCTTCTGCCCGCGCTGCCAGCCAAGGATAAGAGAATTCTAAAAATCGCAGAGGAAGGCAATCTTTCCTCTGCGATTTTTTTTATTTATTGGGGGAGGCAGAAAGGCTCGTTCTCTTTTTGAAAAATATTTTACCTGAAAAAGCAGTTCTATTTTTCTAATATTTTATAAAAATAGAACCACCATAGAGCACTATTTCGTTTCTGTCAATAACGATTAAAAAAAGCCCTGTTTTATCATTACAGCAGATTAAGGAAGCCGGATTTACACTGCAGTATTTTATTAACTTTATCCAAAGTAACGGGCTTCAATATAATGCCAGCGAAATTGGATAAATTATAATTTACCTTCGCCTCCACATCTGCGGTCACCAAAAAGACTCGGATAGAATCATATTCCGCATGTTTGCGAATTTCTTCTGCCAGCTGATCACCGGACATTTCGGGCATCCACATATCTGTCAACACAAGATCAAATGCTTTATTTTTGAGTTGATTCAGAGCCTCTTTACCGGAATTTACAATAACGATATCCTTTAATCCAGCTTTTATGCACATTGCCTTCATGACTTTTAGATTCAACAAGACATCATCGACAATTAAAATGGACTGGTCGATTATTT
>JBAYAV010000023.1:0-17507 GCA_041669565.1 Lentisphaeria bacterium | reverse complement strand
AGAAGCCCTTTGTCCGTCTTTATGGGACGTCGTATTCCAGTGATGATGTTTCGAATATGCCTCAAAATATTTTTCATGCGTTATACAGTAAGCAGCATTTGCCGGAAAATTTCACGCTTTATCATGAGTCTGATACGTTTCCTCATACTCGTTTTTTTATGTCTGCCGGAAAGATGAAAAGCCTGATGGCAACGGCCTATTCGTATGCTTTTGATGGCTCTACCTTTCAGGTAAGGCAAGATTTGGATGCCCCCAATGAGGAAAAGGGCTATTACGAGATGTTTATGCTGGAACGAAAGCGTTTTAATGCAATTTAGGAGATCGCAAAAAAGTGCGTTGTGTCCGGTTGTGGAATGATTTATGATCCGCTTGGTTTTTGGCGAAATGTTGATAATAACAACTGGGCCAATGATTGGGTTCGGGTTTTTGCTCATTTTGGCATACCCTATACGACAAAAGAGGCTCAAGTAAATGTGATTTCTGGGACTGTGCCGAATGCTCTCAGTGATAAACAAATAAAAACGCTTTTAACAAAAGGGTTGCTTCTTGATGCCGAAGCGGCAAAAATATTTTGTGATCGTGGTTTTGGTGACGACATTGGTGTAATGGTCCAATCCCAATATGATAGCAGCGTAACAAAAGATATTTCTAGGCATGAAAAAATACGGGATAAGTTCGTGCATGGAAATACAGGCAAGCTGATGGCTGGCTGTTTTGGGTACTCTCCTTTTGGCAATGGAAAATTGTTTCAGTTAAAGCCCCTGAATTCAAGCTGTGAAATTATTACGGATTTGCAGACTTTTAGACGGGAGAATTTTGGCGTGGGGATGACGCGTTATGAAAATTCGCGCGGGGGGCGTGTTGTGGTAATGGCAATGACTGTAAAGAATAACATGTCATCATCCTTATTTAATTATAGAAGACAAAGACTCCTTCAGGAGCTCGTTGTTTGGCTAGGGGCAAAGGACATCGTTTATGTTAAAGAACAGGCAAAAATATTCTGTGTTTTCAATCGCCCGCTGGAAAAATTTAAGAAGGATTTTTTAGGCGTTGTTACGCTGATCAATCTTTGTCCGGACAATTTTGAATTTGTTGAATTATGTATTCCTGAAGAATGGGGGGAAAATTGTGGTGTAAAATATCTTGATGCGAATGGAATTTGGCAAAATGCATCTTACAAATATGCAGATTCGAATATAAAAATTTATCATTCCGTGTCTGTTTGCGAGCCTCTTTATTTGCGTTTTTATCGTTATGATTTACGTCTCGCCCGCCATGAAATTATGTAGTATGTTTTAGGAGAATGTTTTTTTTTGAAACTTTCCTTCAAAAAATAATTTCACCACGTTTTATTTGATTAGAAACGGCGAGGTTTGATATCAAACCCGATATTGTCGCGAACCGAAGGCGGGCTATCCGCCTGATTTTTTTCATGATTTCTTGTAGTGTGCAGATATACATTCGGTTATCTAGGGACGACATTCCATAGATCCGTGCTGCTAGTGGAAACGGCGGCGGCGCCGGCTTCCAGGACTCGTTCGGCTTCAATGCTTGTATGAATGAGTCCACCGGCGATGATGGGCAGTGCGAAGTGTTTTACTGCGAGTGAGATAATAGTGGGGGCCACGCCGGGCATGATTTCTACAAAATCTGGCTGGGCGGCGCGGATATGCTGGGTGCCGGTTTCTAACGCAAGAGAATCCAGTAAAAACACGCGGAGAATGGTGAGCAGGTTAAGGCTTTTCGCAATGCGAAGGCAGGCGGATTTTGTGCTGATTACGCCGTGCGGTCGGATATGTTTTGCAATAAAGCGAATACCGGCGGTATCGCCCTTGAGGCCTTCTATCAAATCAAGATGCAGAAAAATCTGTTTCCCGCTGTCTCGTAAAAGCGTACATTCATCGGCGAGTGTTTCAATATTTCCAGCTAATAAAAAGATCGTTTTTATTGGGGATTGGATGGCTGTTTCAAGAGATTGGTGACTGCGAACAGCAGCAATAAGCGTTTGGGAGGATAATTTGATTGAATCTGTAGTCATAAAGACACCTTCGGTTAATAATATTTTTTACGGGAAGTTTTTGGAAAATAACTTCCTTTATAGTTTATATATTGAATGAGATCTTGCGGTAATTCATAAATAAATTCACTCGGGAGGCTGGCTTCCGCATGACCGTAAAGATAGCGTTTTTTTGCGTAGCTGATGAAAAGATTTTCGCGTGCGCGGGTAATTCCCACAAAGAAAAGCCGTCGTTCTTCTTCGATGCCGTCGTCGTCGTTCTCGCTATTCAGATGTGGAAGAAGATTTTTTTCAACGCCGGTAATAAAAACGAGTGGAAATTCGAGCCCTTTCGCGCTATGGAGAGTCATGATAGAGATGCTTTCCTCGTTTGGATTATGATTGTCAATATTTGCGACGAGGGCTACTTCCTGAAGGAACTCCGTGAGATCAGCATCGGGGTAGGCTTCTTCAAATTCTTGCGCTTTTCCGGCCAGTGTCTGAAGATTTTCAAGTCGTTCTTCCATATTTATAATGGTGTCATCCTGTTGGAGAGCCTCTTCAATGTTGGAAAATTTCCATACACTATCGAAGGCATTGGTCAGTGGTGTATTTGGAATATCATGAAGTTTTCGGCACCAGTTTGCAAAGTCTTTATATTTTCGGGCGGTCGTCGTCTTTTTTGTGCAGAAATCCTGGGTAAATTCATCGCTGCAAAGATAGGAAAAGATCGGCATTTGATGCTGATCGGCTGCTGCTTTAAATTTAAGGAATGTTCGGTTGCCTATTTTATGATCGGAAAATTTTATAATCCGAGTGAGAGAAAATTCATCTGCCGGATTCATTTTAATACATAGAAAAGCGAGGAGGTCCTTGATTTCTTTGCGGTCATAAAAACGCAGCCCCCCAAAAAGACGATATGGAATAGAATGGAGAATCATCGCGTCTTCGAGTACACGGGATTGGGCATTGGTGCGATAAAAGACTGCAATCTCATTGAGAGCTTTTCCCGCATCCTGCCATTCTTGAACTTTTTGGCAGACAAATTCTGCTTCGGCTTTGTCATTATCGGTAGCAACAACGTAGACTGGGCAGCCGACATCGTTGTCCGTAAACAGCGTTTTGTCGTAGCGAACTGCGTTATTAATAATGATCTTATTTGCGGTTTGGAGAATCATTTTTGTGGAGCGGTAATTTTGTTCTAAGCGAATGACTTTTGCTTTTGGAAAGTCTTTTTCAAAATCCATAATATTGTGATAATCGGCATTTCGCCACGAGTAGATACACTGATCGGGATCACCGGTGACGTGGATATTTTGGCGTTCATTTAAGAGCAGCTGCATGAGCTCATATTGGATATGGTTGGTGTCCTGATATTCGTCAATCAGAATATAACGATAGCGATTGTTGTACATTTCTTTGATTTCAGGGTGCTCTTTCAGCATTTTGACGACGAGGCGAAGAAGGTCATCAAAGTCCATCGCGTTGAGCTTTTGCATTTCTGTTTCATAATAGTCCGCGATTTTTTCTATAATATCGGCAAATTCAGCGGAGTCCATTTTTTTAAATACGATATCTTCGATCGGCTCGCTGGTATTTTTTGCCGTGCCGATAATACTGTGGATTAGTTTTGGTTTTAAATAAGATGATTTTTCAATACAGAAGTCCTTGAAGGCTTTTTTTATAATGCTGAGTTGTTCGCCGCTGTCGAGGATCGTGAAATTGGCATTGCGTCCGCAGTTCATCTTGTCAATATCATAGCGGAGAAAGCGGGCACAGATGCTGTGGAAAGTGCCGATACAGCGGCTTTCGGTGCCGGTTAATTGTGTTACGCGTTCCACCATTTCGCGGGCCGCTTTATTGGTAAAGGTCATGGCCAGAATTTGGGAGGGCCAAATACCGCGGGATATAAGCCACGCGATGCGTCGGGTGACAACGCGGGTTTTTCCGGAACCCGCGCCAGCAATGACCAGCATTGGCCCATCGCGATGGGTTACGGCTTGATATTGTTCGGGGGTCAGGTTGGCTAAGATTTTTGATTCATCGGGCATAAAAATTCGGCATAGATATTTAAAGATTTGTTAATTTTGAACAGCGGTATTGTTTTCATCGAGATAAAGAATATTAAGCGCGTGTTCGATACTCATTTCTGGAGTGACTTGAAAGATGCGCAAAAAGCCCTTGGAAGTCGTTTCGGAGTGCCTTTTCGTTTTGGCTTTTGAGGATAAGTCTGATGAAATGGTAAATTGATCTTTTGTGGCGCAGCACCAGCGTACATTCATATTACTCAAAGCGCAGCTTTCCAGCGTGTTCCGCAGAATCTTTGAGTCATTCATGCTCAGACAGAATAATACTGAATTTTGTGGTAATTTAGGAATTAGGTCATTAATCACGCTGTTCAGAGAGACCTTTCCGGGTTTCAGAATGGCGAGCTGGTACATGATTTGCGCTTGAACCATGGACGCAATATTCGGCTCAATGATAACCGGATTTTTCCCACCGGCCGCAAGAGAAAGAGAGCAGTACATTCCAGAACAGTAGTGAGTAATACTCGCTGCCGTTTGAATAAGATATTCTAGATTTGAAATCATCCGATCATCGGAGACAAAATAATCCTGCGCATCTAAAAGAATGGCGACTGAACTAATGGCATTGTGTTCAAAGTCTTTTACCATTAGTTTTCCGTAGCGCGCACTGCTACGCCAGTGTATATGACGCATACCGTCACTATTGTTATATTCACGGACACCAAAAAAATCTTGGCTATTTCCGGTAATGCTGATGGGCTGTCCGGTAATGGCGGGTATGGTCTCAAAATGATTTAGAAAAAGATCTTGGAGATAGACGTAAGACGGATAAATGGTGAGGGTATTGGGCAAATTGAATGAGCGCTCGCGATAAAATAATCCCGCTGGATCTCCGCCGCGCAAAATAAGATTTTGAAGCTGAAATTCCCCGCGGCGAACCGCAGGCACTTTGCGCTCTAAAATAATGCTTTCGCCGGATTTTAAAGACGGAATGATCGTCATTGTCGTTTTTTCCGGTGTGCATCCGAGATCTTCCTGAATCGACATATTCTGCCGATGGCGGTGTTTCTCATTCGTGATTTCCAATGGGATGGATACAATCTGTCCAACGCTGGCGTCATCGGACGGCGCGCGGCAAATTCTGATTCCGCGCAATGATAGAAAAGCAGCGATAAAACTGATTATGGTAAGAGCTAAACCAAAGGAAGCCAGAATATAAGAAAATAAAGTCTGGTTTACTATTGAAATAAGTCCCCAGACAAGGGAGCCAATACCAATAATCCACCCGCGTGAAGTGGGCCATATGTAACGCGTTGCAGACATAGAATCCTGTTGTTATTTTATTTTTTCCCAGCGTTCCATGGGAAGATGCTCAATAATGCTTTGTAATACGTTGGTGGAATTATTCCATTCTGCACGCGCCTGCAAACGCAGGGGAAGACGATGGGATAGCACATCAACCGCTAAATCGCGCGCATCGCGTGGCAGCACGTGATCGCGGCCGTTCATTGCCGCCTGGCACTGACTTGCCCGCATTAAGGCAAGAGAGGCCCGCGGGCTTGCGCCGTAGATAAATGCTGGATGTTTGCGTGTCTCGCGAACGAGGGTTACGATATAATTTTTGACTTGCGGTGATACGTGAATGTTGCGTACGATGTTTTGGCAGAGCAGAATTTCGTTGCTGTTGGTAACGCGTTCGATGTGGTTAATTGGATCTTCTGTCATTTGGTTATTGAGGATATCGATTTCGGCGTCTTCATCGGGGTATCCCATATTCAGCTTCATGAGAAAACGATCTAGTTGGGCTTCTGGTAATGGATATGTGCCGTGAAAATCGGCGGGGTTTTGGGTGGCAATAACAAAGAATGGCTTATTCAAAATGTGCGAGACGCTGTCGACCGTTACTTTTCCTTCCGCCATGCTTTCAAGAAGGCTGGATTGTACTCTTGGTGTTCCGCGGTTGATTTCATCAGCCAGAATAACATTTCCAAAAATAGGACCTGGAATAAAGGAAAAACCATGAATGGCCTCATTGAAGATACTGACGCCGGTGATGTCATTCGGAAGCATATCCGGCGTAAATTGAATGCGTTTAAAAACGGTGCGGAGCGAGCGCGCCAAGGTGCGCGCAAGTTTGGTTTTTCCGACACCCGGCACGTCTTCGAGTAAGACATGACCATCACAGAGGAAAGCAATCAGCACCTTTGTAATAACATCATCTTTGCCGCGAACGACTTTACTGATATTATTTTTTAGCTTTTCGACAATAGAAACAAGAAAATCGATATTGTCTTTTTCGCTTTTTTGGGGAGCCATATCATGATTTGTGTTTTCATTTTTATCGTCATCTTCACTATAACTCAGTAGGATGTTATTTATTTGGACGGTGTCTAAATGTCGTAATTCAATAGGTACGTGGATGGGCATTGAATTAACAAATGTGCCATTGCGGCTGTTGAGATCCTCAATGGTGACTTTGTCTTTCGTGCGCATGACCTGACAGTGAAGTCTGGAAATCCCTTTGTCCTGCTTGAGGCGAAAGGTGGCCGTATCTCCTCGCCCGATGGTGGTTTTCCCCTCGGGAATGGAGAACTCTCCAATATGTCGATATCCGTCTTGTATAATGAATTTTGGCATTTTTTTATGGTTTATTTTTGGGGGCGCATTTGTGGAAAGAGAATGACATCGCGGATGGATTCCGCACCGGAGATCAGCATAATCAGGCGGTCGATGCCCATGCCTAAGCCGCCGGTTGGTGGCATGCCATATTCTAGTGCGGTTAAGAAGTCTTCATCAATGCGGTCTACTTCGCCGTCCTGTTCACTGTTTCCTACCAACTGTGTGTCAAAGCGGGAACGCTGCTCTTCCGGATCATTGAGTTCGCTGTATCCCGGAGAAATTTCTTGTCCGTTGATTTCGAGCTCGTAGACATCCACGAGTTCTGGATTGTCGGTACAGCGCTTGGCGAGTGGAACCAGGAAGGCGGGCAGTCTTGTTACAAAAGTGGGTTGAATCAGGGTGTCTTCGATGGTCTTTTCGTATATTTCGTGGGTGATATGAAGGCTATCCATTTCATCGGGAATGCGCAAGTCTATGGCGCGTGCCTTTTCACGTTGTTGTTCTGGGGTTAAATCATACCAATCGCAGCCCATTTTTTCTTTGATTAAATCCTGGTAGGGAGCTACGCGCCATGGTCTTGTCAGGTTGACGGTATTACCGTTTGCCGCTTTGAGTTCCAAAGTGCCGACTGTTTTTTCGGCGATGGTGGTTACCATTTCTTCAATAAGTTCCATCATGCCGCGGCAATCGGAGTATGCTTCATAGAGCTCGATGGCGGTAAATTCGGGGTTGTGTTTACGGTCCATGCCCTCATTTCGGAAGTTGCGGCCAATTTCATAGACTTTCTCGAAGCCGCCCACGATCAGGCGTTTCAGGAAAAGCTCTGGTGCGATACGGAGATACATGGTGGTATCTAAAGCGTTGTAGTGTGTTTTGAAGGGGCGTGCTGCTGCACCGCCGGCGAGGGTCTGCATCATGGGGGTTTCCACTTCCATAAAACCGCGATTATTTAGAAAGTTGCGGACTTCGTGGATCACTTTTGAGCGCAGTTCGAAAGTACGGCGGACATCGTCATTGCTAATGAGATCGATATAGCGCTGGCGATAGCGTTGTTCTGTATCGGTGAGGCCGTGAAATTTTTCGGGCATGGGGCGAACGGCTTTAGAAAGGAGGTCGTATTTTAGGGTCCGGAGGCTGATTTCGCCGGTTTGGGTTTTGAAGGCGTAGCCGGTAACGGAAATGATATCGCCGATATCGAGGGCTTTGAAGGCCATATAGTTATCTCGTCCAATTTCATCGCGCTGCATATATAGTTGCAGATTCCCTTTTTGGTCTTTGATATTGGCGAAGGCTGATTTGCCCATTACGCGGCGTGCCATGAGGCGTCCTGCGGTGGTGAAGGTTAATTTTTCTTCGCTGTCTTCGGGTAATTCGGCGAATTTTTCTTTTATTTCTTTAATGGCGGTCAAGTTTTCAACGCGCTGGCCGTATAGATTTTTGCCTTCTGCGCGAAGGGCGTCAATTTTTTTCAATCGTTGTTGGTACATATCTTCAACAGAAATGCCATTCTGTTTGTTGTTCTTTGGATCATTCGACATGAAATTCATTACTCCTGAAATAGACGAGTTATAGATGTATTTTTTTAAGAATTATAAGCAACAGACATAATGTAAACGATTTATTAGCTTATGCCCGAATTTTAACCTAAAAATTATAGAAAAAGGCGGCAAATCAGGAAGAGAATCCGGTTGGATATTGAAGGAATGCGTGGTGTCTTATTGGCTTTGGCAAAAGAGTGCAGATTGATATTGACGGGTGTGGATTATGGGATTGGGTTCAATGCCTGAGTTTGCCAATCGCGGAAGGGCAAAAATTTGTTTATTCTTTTTTAAGCATTGGTGCTTTTTGCGAAACAGCAATACGCTATTTTTGTTTGGGAAATTCCAGTTTTTCGATATTGAAACCCCAAGCTTTTGCTTTTGCAATCAATTGTTGTTGGAGCTCGGGAGACATTTTTGAGGTTCGGGCCAGAATCCAAAAATAGTTTTTTGTGGAGCTGGTAATGACGGCATGGCTGTAATCAGGGGCAAGTTCAATAATCCGATAATCGCCGTAAAACGGGCGGAAAAAGGAGACTTCGAGTTCGCCAATGTGGGGGTTGTCTTTTAATCGGGCATAGCCTTGCACGGAGACTTCTTTGCCTTCTTTGCGCCCCTGATTTATAACGATGACTCTTCCTTTCCTGATGGTATATGTCGCCGTTACATAATCAATATTGCGCTCAAAAGAATGGGGAAGACGGGCAATTTCATACCATTGCCCTAAATAATTTTCTAACTTGAAATTTGTCACAGCTGGAATGTCTTTGGTGGGTTTCCCTGATTGGCAGCTGGTGAAAAGAAAGAGCAGGGATGCAAATAGTAGCGTGTTAAAAATCATTTTAAGCATTGTCGTATACTCCCGTCTAATGGTTGATAAAGTCCTCTCAAAAGGACAAAACCAGGATTGTTTCCTCTTCTGATAATATAGCGATGTTTATGCGCTTTGTTCCTTCTCTTTCAGATTGTATATCATTTCGGATGAATTATAGTATTAAAACATTTTTTATTATTTTAATTATTTTATCTTTCTATGAATCAACACACATTATCAGTACTAGAATTTTCACATGTTTTAGAATTGCTGGCGGGCTATACTCAAAGTGCAGCTGGCCATCAAAAGCTTATTCATTTAACTCCGCAAACGGACTTGAAAAAAATACAGCAAAAACGCGGTATCTACGAAGATATGATCGCGATTTTGCATTCTACACTGAGCCTTCCGGGCTTTTTTGCGGATGATCTGCATGAAATTCTGGTGCGCTGCGCGCCACAGGAATCTGCTCTGGATGGGCTTGAACTTGTGGCTTGTCTCGGACAGCTTGAAACGGTGCGCGAAGTACGAAAATTTCTTTTGCAGGAGGCCTGTTTCCCGTATAAGTTTTTATACCCGCTGGGACAATCACTGCATGCCTGCGAAGCAACGCGCAGTGCGCTGTTGCGCTGCTTGGACTCCGATGGGACGGTTTTGGATTCCGCCAGCGAAAAACTGAGACAAATTCGCCGTGATCTTTTTAGTGAAGAACGGAAAATTCAGCGCGCCCTGGATAATTTGATTAAAAACCCCGACTATGATGATGTGCTGCAGGATCATTTTGTAACGGTTCGTAATGGACGCTATGTTGTGCCGGTAAAAAGGGATGCAAAAAATCAGCTGCAGGGATTTATTCATGACCAGTCCAATAGTGGGCAGACGCTGTTTGTTGAACCAGGGGCTATCCTGAATATGGGGAATAATCTGGCAACGTTGCATTTGCAGGAACGGGATGAAATCCGGAAAATTTTATCGGAGCTTTCGGGGCAGATACGGTCTCAGTCGGCGTTTTTTCGTGAAAACCAAGAAATTATATCTGAGCTTGATGCCGCATCGGCGATAGCGCATTGGGCGGTGGAGTATGGCTGCATCCTGCCTTCTTTTGGGGGAACGATGGAATTGCATGGAGCTCGTCATCCCATCCTTTTGGAGCAGTTTAAGTCTGCGGGTACCGGCCGCGCAGTTGTGCCGTTGGATTTGTCACTGCCGCGTGGCTGTAAGGTACTGGCGGTTACGGGCTCAAATACCGGCGGGAAAACCGTAATTTTGAAGACGGTCGGGTTGCTGGCATTATTGGCGCAGAGCGGTTTGCCGGTGCCTGTAGGCGATGGCAGTCTTTTTCTTGTCTACGATACCATCCTCGCCGATATCGGTGATGAGCAGTCTTTGCAGGAAAACCTTAGTACTTTCAGTGCTCATATTAAAAATATTGCGGATCTGATTCGTGCGGCAGATGCGGGAAAATCGTTAATTCTATTAGATGAGTTGGGATCTGGAACCGATCCTTTGGAAGGCGGGGCTATTGCCTGTGGTGTTTTGCAGGAATTGGCGCGGAAAAAGGGGCTGACAATTGCCACAACGCATCTTGGAATGGTGAAAAATTATGTGCATACTCGTGCGGATATGATTAATGCTGCCGTTCGTTTTAATACGGATACTTTTCAGCCGCAGTATACTTTGGATATTGGCCGGCCGGGGGCAAGTCACGCGTTATTGATTGCGCGCCGATTAGGCATGCCGTCGGCAGTGCTGAATGCCGCAGAAAAGATGATGTCTGAGGATCATGTTCGTATTGAGGATGTGTTGGCAAAGATGGAAGCTGATCAGCATAAACTATCGAGCCGGGCGGAACAGGCGCAGAGCGCGCGCGATGAAGTGGTACGTGATCGGGCGGTTTTGCAGAAAGAACTATCTACGTTAAAGCAAGAGCGAAAGAAACTTCTTTTTGAGGCGAGTTCCCAAGCGGAAGCGATGGTGCAGGACAGCCAGAAAGAATTAGAGAATCTTTTGCGCGAATTAAAGGAGAATGCCTCTTCTGGTGCCAAAGATGTGGCGTTAAATCGAAATGCTGAAATTATTCGTCAGAAGTTGAAAACAAAACACGAGGATTTAACGAAGAAGAGGGTCCAGAATGCGCCGGTTCCCGAAAAACCAATTGGGGCTTCGCAGCTAGAAGTTGGCAAGAAGGTCTGGGTACGGCGACTAAATGCGCATGGCGTTGTTGAAAAAATTTCGGCAAAAAAGAAGCAAATACGAGTTCAGGTAAAGGGTCTTTCTTTTGATTTGAAAATGGAGGACCTTGAATATTCCCGCGAATCGGAGAAAAATATTGCTAAGCCGCCTTCGGTGCAGGTTATTATGCCGCATATTGAGGGTGGTACATCCCATGAAATTAATATTATCGGCATGCGGGTGGAGGAGGCGCTCTCTTGCTTGGAAGTTTTCTTAAATCAGGCGATTTTGGCGCATCTGGGCGAGGTGAGAATCGTGCACGGTTTCGGGACGGGGCGTTTGCGAAATGGTGTTCAAAGCTGGTTGAAACAGCAAAAATATGTGTCCCATTTTCACACGGGGCAGGAGGGCAAGGATTCGGGCTCTGGCGGAGTTACGATTGTAAAGCTTTCCTAAGATGTGTTTTTGTTTTATGGTAGAGTTCAACAATTTTCGGGCTAGAGAAGATTCCCTAGAAAGGGGGTTGAATCTTGCGTCGGCTGAATGATATAGAGCTAAAATTGCGGATTAAATCTCGCATTATTATGATCGGTAAGACAAACAAAATTATATACGCGTTCATGGCGATGAAGAACGACTGATTTAGAAAAGGTTTCACTGTTAGACCAAAAACTGTAGCTGTGAAGTGCGTCTTTTTTTATTGTTTTTTCCAAAAGGATGGCGCGATCCAATTTTCTGGTAAATCAGGAATGATTTTGTTTATTTCGGCGAAGATATCTTTCGGAAGAGGTCCCAATTCAGACATATGGATATTTTCTTTGAGCTGTGGCAGAGAGTCGACACCAGTCAGTACGCTTTTGTTTCCGGGCAGTGAAAAAAGATACCGGATACATAATTCTGGCATCGGAAGACCTATGTTTTCCAGCTTGCGTCGATAGGGAACAAGCTCCTTAATAGTAATATTTTCTTCCGGCATGACAAGCAGTCCTTGTAAATAAACGCTGCGAATGAAAATTTGCCGCTGCTGATCATTGAAATATTTTTTGAATCGGTGATCAAATATATTTCCGGGAATTTGTATATAATTTGTGTCCAATTTTTTGTTAGCATAAGCCGCAGTGTTTAGAGAAATGCCGCTGTTTTGAATAAAACCATTTTGTATAAATTTATTCAATGTGCCAAGATGAAGATAATCCTCTTCGTTATGCATAAGAACTACATTAAGCGTTTCCATTTTCAGGCGTTTTAAAGAGCTTTGAATGGAATGCTGAATAAATTCTTCGGCAGTTTTATCGGAAGGAATAGAGGGAATTTTTGTAACGATGGTAAAACGATTCAGCAGACCAAGTTCATCAAGAGCTTTGCCGATAACACGTTCGCTGTCGCCGTATTCCGGAGCAGTATCCAAGGTGGTGACACCATGCTCGTAAGCATATTTCAGTAATGATTTCACGGTGTTGATGGATGGTTTACCATGTGTGTTGGCAATGCCGTAATTCATTCCAAATTGGACTGTGCCGAGTGTTAAGGATGAAAATTTCATTTTGCGGTATAGCCTCCATCTACGGGGATATTCGTGCCGGTGATGTAGGCAGATGCATCCGATGCTAAAAATACGATGATTCCTTTTAAATCGGTATCATTGGCAAGACGTCCCAACATGGTGTTTTGATTATAATGTTTTATAAATGGTTTTTGCATATTTGAAGTTTGAAAGCCACCTGGATTGATGCAGTTTACCCGAATGTTGTTTTTACCCAGTACGCTGGCGGCAAAACGGGTAAAATTGACCATGCCGCCTTTTTCGTAGTAATAAATCGGTGATGGATTTTCAATATTAAACATATCAGTGTCGACATAGTTGGCCGGATTTGGTCCTAGTAACCCCATATAGGAGCCGATATTGATAATGCTTCCGGAAGAATGTTTTTTCATGTCTTTTGCGACGATGCGAGTTAAATAGAAGAGGGCGGTGGCGTTGACATGGAGGCTAGCATCAAAGAGCGAGCTGTCTTGTTCTCAACCGCCGCAGGCGCAGCGTGTAACCGCGTTATTGATCAAAATATCAATTTTGCCGGAACGTTCAATAATGTCTGAAACGACATTTTTTATAGAGTCTTCTGAATTGAGGTCTAGTTTTAATGCGTGTGTTTTTTTTTGTTCCGCGGCCACTTTTTCAAGGGCTTCTAGATTTCGGGAAGCGATATAGACGGTTGCGTCTGCTTCAGATAGTGCAAGTGCTATTTGACGTCCGTAAAGACCGGCTCCGCCGGTTAGCAATGCCACTTTTCCTTTTAATGAAAAGCTATCCAGTATTTTCATGGTAATTAATTTTACTCCTTAAAAATCAGATGTTATTATGATAAAATCAGATAGAATAATTTACCAGTTTTTTAAAATTTCGGTTGGTGAATTTGTTTTAGACAATTCAGCATACTTCTTTTTTGCTAAATCAAAATCATCATAAATATATTCGCAGCATTGTGGATTTTTTCGTCCCATTATATCATAGACATCGTAGAGGCCCGCTTTTGTATATAAAGGAAGAACCCAGCCCGGACAATGGTTGCAGTATCCGGGAAATACGCCGGCGTCATTATCAACTGCTTTGCTTAAGCTTGGGCAGACATTCATGCGCAATATCAGGCAATGTCCTTCAAGCTCGATATCCATAATACAATTTTCATCATGCTTGACTTGTTCATAATAATTATAGACGCCTTTCAGGCCATTCTTTTTAAAATTTTCCAAACAGTTTTTTTCTTGTAGTTTGGCGATTTCGAGGTAATATTTTGATAGTCCGCTCATGGCGTTTAATTCCTTAAAAACCTCATTATAAAAACGTACAAAGTGGTCACTTGGTATCATTTGTTTGTCTCCTTATAAAAACGCTGAATACGATTGTCTGTGCCAGCTTTTATGAAATTACCAATTTTTCAAAATTTCACTTTGGGGATTTGTTTTGGTTAATTCTTCGTATTTAGCTTTTGCCATTTCTAAATTATCATAAAGAAAACCGCCGCATTGCGGGTTGTCTCGTTCCATTATATTGTAGACTTTATATAAGCCCGCTTTTCTGTATAGCGGCATAACCCAGCCTGGACAATGATTGCAGTATCCAGGAAATGCACCGGCGTCATTATCAATCGCTTTGGTTAAACTGGGGCATTTTTTCATAAAGGCTGAAAAACAATGCTCTTCTAATTTTATATCCAAATCACAGTTCTCATCATGGCGGACGTCTACATAGTAATCGTAAACACCTTTCAGGCCATTCTTTTTGAAGTTTTCCAAGCAGTGTTTTTCTTGCAACTTGGAGATTTCAAGATAATATTTTGGTAGTCCCCCGAGGGCGTCCAATTCCTTAAAAACTTCATTATAAAAACGTACAAAATGGTCACTTGGTATCATTTGTTTGTCTCCTTATAAAAACGCGGAATACGATCGTCTGTACCAGCTTTTATGAAATTACCAATTTTTCAAAATTTCGCTTTGGGGATCTGCGTTGGTTAATTTTTCATATTTGGCTTTTGCCATTTCTAAATTATCATAAAGAAAACTTCTGCATTGCGGATTGTCTTGTCCCATTAGATCGTAGACTTTATATAAATCCGCTTTTTTGTATAGTGGCATAACCCAGCCTGGACAATGATTGCAGTATCCAGGAAATGCACCGGCATCATTATCAATCGCTTTGGTTAAACTGGGGCATTTTTTCATAAAGGATGAAAGACAATGCTCTTCCAATTTCATGTCTAAATCACAATTTTCATCATGCCGGACTTCTACATAGTAATCGTAAACACCTTTTAGACCATTTTTTTGAAGTTTTCCAAACAGTGCTTTTCTTGCAGTTTGGAAATTTCGAGATAATATTTTGGCAGCCCGCCGAGGGAGTCCAATTTTTTAAATACTTCATTATAGAAACGTACAAAGTGGTCACTTGGTATCATTGTCAGCCTCTTTATAAAAACGTTGTATGCAGGAGCCTGCGCCTGTCTTTGTGGTTTTTGTTTTCCATTTGGTTCCTTTACAAATAGCTTCATTCAAATAGGTCGTGGATAAACAAAAATGGGGCGATACCGGTAAACCCATTTCATTCAAGGCTGCAATGGCGGGGCATTTTCGTACGGTAAGTATGATTTCATCGGTTTTGACTTTGAGATAAAAGTCCGCATTTTCGCGATTGAAAAAGTATGCAATATGTTCAATTAGCTCAGATGGATCGTCATTCATCAGTTTTGTATGAATGGATTTATAAACCTTTTGCCCCATATTGTTAAAGATTTTTTTCAGGGTGTCTTTGCCGTAGTTCTTGATAATATAATTAATGGTAGTATTCAAGGTGCCGTGAAAATCTTTAGCGAGTTCACCAATTTCGTGATAACGTAACATTTTTAGTCTAGCTCCTCTTCCATTTCTGTTAAACATTTAGTAATGCGCACTTTTGCTTCAGCTGTAAGAGAATCCATTTCTTGTGCTAACGTAAGCGAAGAAGAAATAAGTCCCATTTTCATTAATGCATATTTTTGACCATTATAAACATTCGCCAAATCGATGCCGTAAATTCCGTGAAATAAGTGGATTAGACGATTCTGATAATGTTTCGATTCTATGAAATCGCCCTTGTCAACAGCACGGGCAAGACCCACTATCATTTTACTGGATAAGGCGCCCATTCCTGAAATAAGACCGTCACAGCCCGCCATTAACGCCTCGTCATCGGCCCATTCTTGCCCTTCAAAAAGCAACGACTTGAGGTTTTGTTCTTCTTTCATGACTAAAAGTTCACGGCGTAGCCACATGTCGCTGGATGAATTCTTAATCCCTTTGAGATTTGGATGCTTCATGATTGTTGCAAATTGGTTCAGTGATAAGGTGATCTTGTTATTGGGTGGGCAGTAATAAAAGTAAACCGGGCGATCTGCTTTATCCAGTACGGTTAAAATTGATTTTACAGGATCTAAGCTACTTGTTGCTCCAGGAAGCATAAAAACATAATAATCAAAATCGTACTTCTTGTAATCCTGCATGTTTTTCAGTGAAAGACCTAAACTAGTGGCATTGATTCCTACAAGAAGTTTTGCTTTTTTGTTAATGATTCCGGCAGCAGTTTCTACATATTTCTCTTTGAATTTGTTCGAGAAACTGCCCCATTCACCCATAGAACCTAAAACAAAAAAACCGTCTATACCGTGCTTGATATTTCGGGTAAAAATATTATTTAACCCTTTGATGTCTAAGTCACTATTTTCTAATAATGGCGTAACGGATGCTGAAACTACTTTCTTTTTCATTTTTTTTCTTCCTTTTTATAATTATTTTTGCGGGCTGTTTTTATTAAATTAATATATTGGATCGAGAGGGAACAAAAAAAATTTCGTTTGACAAGCAATTAGGCTTTTATTGAAAAAAAGTTTTTTTGTTTATTGAAATACTCAAAAATATTGATTTTACTTCATTTAAATTTTAATAAAAAAACAAATAAAAAGAGCAAAAAATAACGCCCTAATAATAAATATTAGGTCTTGTTTAATTGAATTTAATTAAAATTTTAAGCAGCAAAATAGTTGACGTTTTTGTAATTAATAATAGAGCTGATTCTTTGAAAATCTTTACTATAATTTAATGTAATATATGTTTTGATATAAACAAATTAGAATAGAAAGCATTTCTCTATTTTTTTTGCATTTTCCTTGTTTTTATTTGAATATGTATGAGGTTTTTCTTGAAGACTAATCACTTTAAAATCAGTATTAAAATAGAAAAGATGGCTTTTTTTGTGAGCAAGGGAATTTCCTGATAAAATACGTTGTTTTGTGCTCTTGTGTTTTATAGTAAGTAATCGCAATTATATTGCACTGTTCTTTTGGAGTGCACGTTTTTGCGATGGCATTATTGTTTTTTTTTTAGTAAGATTTTAAACTGCTTTAAGCCCACTGAATTTTAGCAATTAGAGTATTTGAAAAGAAGTTAAGTATTTTTCCATCTTTTACTTTATTTGTCGTGCTTCCTACGGAGACGATGCTTTGAGTCGGAGAAATATCCACGGCATGAAAATTTCCCATGGCATTCGGAATGCCGTCTGTTCGGACTAGTGGCAGAACTTCTTGTTCGGTATCACGAATTAAACAGCCTCTTTTTTCGTCAAACTCAGCAAGGAACAACGGCGCTCTCCAACGCACGGAATCATGATTGAATTCAGTTTCACGCGTATAAACTGTTCTGCCCATGAGTGAAACGAAATTTTGACAGTTTTGTTTAACGGCGATTATATTAAGCTAATCGCACCAATTATGAGGAACAAAATAATGCCAAAATTAAAGTACCAAACCAATCTT
>JBAYAV010000022.1:0-17518 GCA_041669565.1 Lentisphaeria bacterium | reverse complement strand
CACATACAGCCTTCCGCCGGCTATTAATTTCGGGAAAAAGGTACCCCGCCTGTAATTTTGCAAAATTTGGATTGCGTTTCACCATTATTTAAATTCTCCTGTAAATACTGTTTCAGTCGGCCCAGTCATATAGACATGCTCATTTTCGGACCATTCTAATTGTAAATCTCCACCGGTAAGATGGATCGTCATTTTTCGATCCGTGAGCCCGTTTAGGACTGCGGCCACCGAAGAAGCCGAAGCGCCCGTACCACAGGCAAGAGTTTCGCCAGTGCCGCGCTCCCAGACCCGCATTTTTAATTCATGACGATTCAGCACCTGAATAAATTCAACATTGATACGATGCGGAAAACTCGGATGGCTTTCCATTTTCGGCCCGTCGTTCTGCACCAGCTCATCGGTCAAATGCTTCGTAAAAATAATGCAATGCGGATTTCCCATAGAGACCAGCGTAATCGGAAACGTATGATCTTCCAACGTAAAATCACGCGCGACCGTTTTACCCCAAAGCCAGTCATCCGTATCAAAATGCGGCTTGCCCATATCAACGCGAACCTGATTTCCAACTATTTCCGGTTTTATGATTCCCGCCATCGTCTCTACTTCAAGATGCGTCTTAAGGGTCATTTTATGATCGTAGACGAAGCGTGCTAGGCAACGGATGCCATTACCGCACATTTCGACTTCGCCGCCATCATTATTAAAAATCAGCATTTTAAAGTCCGCGATTTTACTAGGGCAAACAAGCAGAACCTGATCACAGCCAACCCCGAAATGGCGATCTGCCAGCCGTCGGCTCATGCCTTCTAAATCATCGGGCAAAGTCTGATTTACGGCATCAATAACCACAAAGTCATTGCCTAAACCATGCATCTTTGTAAATTTCATATTTTCTTTCTTTTCAATCGCCTGCCAACTCAAAAATTACTTCAAATTTTCCGGCTTAATTGGATAATTTCCGTCAAAACACGCGCAGCAATAATTTTCAGGCGAATAGGCTTTGACACAATTCAGCATCCCTTCTTCACTCAGATATTCCAAACTGTCCAAATGCAACGTTGACGCCAAATCTGCAGCGGGCACCTTGTTGGCTAACAGCGATTCCCGTTCCGGAAAATCAATCCCGAAAAAGCAGCCGAAACGATGCGGCGGGCAACTCACCCGCATATGCACCTCTTTCACGCCCACATCGCGCAGGGCTTTAATAAGAGCAAGACTCGTACTGCCGCGCACAATACTATCTTCCACCAAACAGATACGTTTTCCGCGCAAAGCTTCCGCAATCGGCTGTAATTTACGACGCACAAGACTTCCGCGAGAGATCAGTCCTGGATCAATAAAAGTGCGCTCCACATAATGATTACGGCTTAAGCACATATCAAAAGGGATCTTCGATTCTTCCGCATAGCCTAAAGCTGCATAAACACCGCTGTCTGGAACAGGCACAATAACATCCACATCTGCAAGAGACTCCCGCGCCAGCTGACGCCCCATTTCCTTGCGGACACGATACACGCTATCGCCAAATACATAACTGCCCGGACGCGCAAAATAAACATGCTCAAAAATACAAAAAGCCTTCTTATCCACATGCGCAAATTGCCGCGATACCATACGATTATAACGATCCCAGACAATCATTTCACCGGGCTTTACCTCGCGTAAGTAATCCGCGCCCGTCACGGTAAGTGCGATGCTCTCACTAGCAACAATCATCCCGCCGTCGGTATAATTCCCAATACAAAGCGGGCGGAATCCATGCGGATCCCGCACTGCAATTGTATAATCCTTGGTCATTAAAAGTAAGCAGAAAGCACCTTCCAAACGCTTCAGCGCCGCTTCCAACGCCGTTAAAAAATCGCCATGACATGGATGCAACAGCAAGCGTGAGGTCAAATGCAAAATCAACTCGGTATCCGTGCTCGTCTGGAAGATTGCGCCTTGCGCCTGCAATTCCTTGCGCAGACTGGGCGCATTGCAAATCGTGCCATTATGAGCAATTCCGACTTGTTCACCATCTATTTTCACCATCAGAGGCTGGGCATTCACCGCATTTGAACCACCGGCGGTTGAATAGCGCACGTGCGAAATAGCTCGTTCAACATCAACTTCGCTCCATTCTTTCGGGATTTCACCAAAGACCTTGTCTACCAGCCCCGTGGCTTTGTGCAAACGGCACTTATCACCAACACCGATCATCACTCCCGCTGCTTCCTGTCCGCGATGCTGAAGGGAATGCAAACCGAGATACACCTGTTCCATCACTTTATCGCCGCCTATAATACCGCAAAGTCCGCAATATTCGTGCGGTTTATTGATGTTTCCCATTGTGTCGTTTACTCCTAAAAATATATCAGTGCTTACTAATTATTATCTACAGATATTACAAATTGCTGTAACGCAACATTTATAAATAAACCGCCGCAAAATTTTTGAGAAAGTCGTTTCATTACAGAAGTTTTTTTTTGCAAGTTCTTTATTCCGTTTTTTGCTTTTTTTCAGGGTCTTTTTTTTCTACCACCAAGCAGGCTGCCGCGATAAAATCTCGGAACAGCGGGTGCGGTTCCATGGGTCTGGATTTAAATTCCGGATGGAACTGACATGCCACAAACCATGGATGCTTCGGCAATTCCACGATTTCAACCAAATCATTTTCGGGGCAAATGCCCGACAAATACAAGCCGGCCTTTACGAGCGCATCGCTATATTTGTTATTGAACTCATAGCGATGGCGATGCCGTTCAGAAATAGTTTCCTTGCCATAAGCGGCAAAAGCCAGCGATTTTTTATCGATGCAACAAGGGAAAGCCCCCAGGCGCATCGTACCGCCCTTTTCGGTTACATTCTTTTGCGATTCCATCAAATCAATAACGGGATACGGCGTATCCAATGAAAATTCGCAGCTATTTGCATCTTTCATACCAGCGACATGCCGCGCAAATTCAATAACAGCGCATTGCATGCCGAGACAAATTCCAAAAAAAGGTATTTTATTTTCACGGGCATACTGCACCGCCCTGATTTTTCCTTCAATGCCCCGATCTCCAAAACCGCCAGGAACAAGAATTCCCTGAAAACCCGCCAATACTTTTTCAACCGGCTCTTTTTCCAGAACTTCTGCCTCAATCGGATGGACATTCAAATCAACATCATTTGCCAAACCACCATGACTCAACGATTCATAAATACTCTTATAAGCATCCTTCAAACTGATATATTTGCCGACAACAGCGATATTAATTTTTTTCTTTTTGGGAGCGATCACCCGTGCGACCATTCTTTTCCAGTCCGCCAAATCAACATCATGGACATGGAAACCCAATAACTCTAGAACATATTTATCAAGATCTTGTTTTGCTAATTCAATGGGGACCTCATAGATTGAATTATCGACATCTTTTTCTTCAAAAACCATCTCGCGATCGATATTAGAAAAGAGTGCCAATTTTTCAAAATGCTCCTGTTCCATATGTTTTTCACAGCGGCAAATCAGAATATCCGGAATAATACCAATACCACGCAAAATACCAACGGACTGCTGAGACGGCTTTGTCTTCATTTCGCCGGCTGCATGTAAAAAAGGCACCAGCGTCAAATGCACAAAAATAGCTCTTTTACGCCCGACTTCATGCCCATATTGTCGAATTGCTTCCAAAAAAGGCAGGGATTCAATATCACCAGCGGTTCCGCCAATTTCAGTAATGGCGATATCCACATCCGGCCCATCCAGCGTATGGATAGCCGACTTTATTTCATCCGTAATGTGAGGAATTACCTGTACGGTTTTTCCCAAGTATTCACCGCGGCGTTCACGTGCAATAACATTGCTGTAGATACGCCCGCTTGTATAGTTACTGCTCTGAGAACAGCTCACACCGGCAAAACGCTCATAATGTCCCAAATCCAAATCCGTTTCCGCACCATCGTCCGTCACATAAACTTCGCCATGCTGATAGGGTGACATTGTTCCAGGATCCACATTCAGATAGGGATCCAGCTTTTGCATTCGAACTTGGTAACCGCGGCGTTTAAGCAGCAGTGCCAAAGAAGCAGCCGTGATTCCCTTTCCCAGAGAAGAAACGACTCCTCCTGTAATAAAAATATGTTTCGTCTCAGTCTTGCTGTGGTGCATCATAGCTGTCTTCCATTTGTTTCATCATTTTATTTCAAACAGGATTCCGGCATCCAACTTAAAAGTTATAAATTATCATTCGCCGCAGGCCAGAAAATATTGTATAATTTAACTTAAAAGTAAAAACAAAATATAATCATTCAATGAAATAAAGTCAAATGCTTTTCAGCAAATCAGCAAGATAAAGTCCTAAAATTATGCTATTACATCCATTGAGAGTTCGCGTCTTTTTTCTATTTTAGCTTCAAAGGAAAAAAGAAATTTTATTGTATATAACAACTATTTTCCTAAAAAAGAGGCCCTTCTTTACCCTTTTTCTTTTCGTAAAAAACTATATTTTAGGCAAAAAACGAGAGGAAAATAACGCCGTGATTATTTTTCATCGATTTCATCGATTTTTTTCCCCGCGGCGAAAATGCCGAAGCCCATGATAACAACGGCCGTAACAACACCGATCCACATAATCCAGCGTTGCCAGCCTGGCGTTTCTGTATGTGCAGAAACGCTTTTAACTTCAATACGATTTCCAGAGCCATTTTTTAACGATACCGGATAAGGTGTTAATCGGCGTAGCACTTCTTGAATAATTTCATCTTGTTTATACTTTGGATTTACACCCTCGGGGTCTGCGGTTACTTTTATGGGGAACAATTTTTTTTCGCATAGGAAGCTAAATTCGAATTCCGGCACAATCCATTCGAAGTCGCCCAGTTTCAATGGCGGATTTTCACCATTGAGAATTTTAAAAGTGATAGGCTGCGGTGATTGAACGGGTGTTTTGAATAGGAAATCAGTATCTCGATTTCTAAATCCGGGAAGTTCAACCGAAAATATTTCCCCCAAAAGAGTATTATTTTTCATTAAGATTTCTATTTTTCGGCTGAAATTTTTATTTTCGCATTGGACACGAATTCCGCAAATAGGAAACACCGCATTCGAATTGTGCAGCAGTTCGACCACCTGATTGAAAGGCTTCTCTATTTTTATTGAATTGGTCACCGCTTTAAAACTGAGATAAGACAACTTTTGCTCCGTCACAGCCATCTTCCATCCCCAGAATTGCACTTCATCTATTTTAAAATTTTGGGTAACCACAACGTCGGCCTGCTCCTTTAAATCTGGCGTATTCTCTTTCCACACATTCCGAATTTTGCGCAGCGCCTGCCGGCGCTCCAAAGACGCCTGCGAAAAAACCAGCTTAAAACTGCGAAAATTCTGACTGTCAAATGGAATCGATAATTTTTTCGCCTGCAAATTCTGACTACTGTCAAAAAGGAAACCATCTCCCAATAAAAGAATCCAATTACCCTTCGCTTTGTTATAGCCATAAATTTGAACTTGCTGCTCAAAATTTTTCATACTTGTGTTAATCTGAATTTTGGATGGCTGGACACTGCCGTCATGCAAATTAAAAATCATCTCAAGACTGCCGTCCGCGCATTTTTTAACGGTTGACGCAGAGGCACCCAGTTTTCTAAAAATAAGTCTTTTCTTGTGAAACGTTTTTTGGCGAATCATATACGGCACAACCTCGCCATCTTTATTATAAAGACGAATTTTTTCCGAATAACCGCCAAGGTTATAAAGCGCCTCCGCAGGAAGTGTAAACTGATACGCGCTGAGTTCTTTCGCTGATTCTGGACTGCTTATCTCATAGCTATAACTACCTTCTTTCGCAACTCCCATAAAACAACAAAAAAAAATCGCTAAAAAATATTTATAAAACATCTATTTCCCTTTATTTTGGTTCCGTTTTTATGTTTTTCCATAATTTTATATACAGCCAAGACCCCATCATTAAACAAAGCCCAAAAGCAAAAAAAGCAACAACACGATAAATAGGATTCAGAAAATTTAAATCCCAGAATAAAACCTTCGCAGTTATAATTGCAAAAAGCGTTAACCCGATATATCGAAAAAAACGATTGTCTTTCTGTAGCCCGCGGGCAACAAACACAAAAGCAAAAACGGCCCAAAGAACAGACACGCCACCCCCTGAAAATCCAGGAAGCCGAAAATAAGTAATCACCGTTACTTCATAGGTCGAATAAAGGAACAACAAAACAGGCCACAAAAACGTGGCCGTTTTCTGAATACTGTTTTCCTTCTTGTTGAATATCAAACTAAAATAGAGAAAAAAACCGGCAATCGATAATAATTTAAGAATTCGACAAAGACTGGCTTCCCAACTGAAACTGCCGTGGTGCCACAAAAAGAAATTATGACTCGTATAGTCCCCAAGAACAGGCGCCAAAACACCAAGAATAAGAATCCACAAAGCCACCAAGGAGAGCCCATGCCGCGCTTTATCACAGAAAGACCACTGTGCCACAAAAATAGCCGCGCCGATCCAAACCAACAACACCGCATTCCCTGAAAATGGCGCCCATATATACTGAAATAAGTTCTTAGCCTCAATATTAAGATAAATAAATAATAAAATGCCACCAACCATAAGAATCCGAGTTGGCCAAACCGACCATTTTTCCAGACAGGCAAAATTCAATTTTACATCCTCGGAATCATCCTGAATTGGTTTCGGCGGGTGATGCGAAATAAAAGCCGCAAATCCTAATGAAATAATCGGAACTAAAAAACAAACAATACGCTCCAAAAAGGACTTCCAAAACAACGCGCTGTCATTCCCAAACCGAGACACCAAATGGCGCGTTACATTGGCATGAATTAAATCCACAAAAGCAAAACGATACAAACACAAAAGAAATAAACTCCAGCCAAATCCGCGCATCAAACGGCTGTTCAACGAATACCCCAGCCAAACCATCAACAACGCCTGCAATGCCCAACAAGCCCCCAGCCACTGGCTCGATAACACAACCGGAAACGTTAACGCTAAATAAAATCCAGCCAGCGCAATACAGGAAATCAACAACAACCGATCCTTATGCTTCCGAAAGATTAAAAAATAAACTTGGATCATATAAAATAAGGACAACCCTATCGGCAAGGGCGCAAACTGCACCCTGTCAATATTTAATTTCGTCAGCACAAACCAATTTAATCCGAAAAAAACAAAAGACTGAACCAGCATTGCCCACGTTTCCAAAACCGTTAATGCAATGCCATGCTTTAACTGATAAAGAACAAAGACAACGGAATACTGCAAAAAAAACAAAATAAGAGCGACTTGTATAATGATATAATTCGACGAGACCGTCCTTCCCAATGACAAATAAAATAAAAGATAAGCGAAAGCCATTCCCAACCAATGCAACGGGAGCCAATTATTCTTAAATGCAAGACCGATAACAGCCGTCCCTAACAAAAACATATAAGCATATAAGCCCACAAAATTTTGTGTTCCGGTCGCCAGCATAATAGGCGTACCATAGCCGCCTAAAACAGCAATTAAAGCAATCGCCATGGAACTCAGCCGATCCGCGATCAGGCCCGCCGCAACGGTCACCAAAAGCATTAAAATGCCACATACCAATGGCGGGCTAAGATGATACATTGAATTCATTGCAAAAAAGCCAAAATACAACAAAACAAAACCAAGCCCAATAAACGTTTGCCCTAATCGGTTATACATTCCGCGATATAATTTCAATCCCCAAAAAATGCCACCAGAGCCTATAATAAGAACGAAAGCAACGCGGCCTGCGGGAGATAAAACGCTATAATCAATGGACAATTTTAACAAAAAGCCCGCCGTCAGAACACAAATGAGAACTCCGGCACGCATCAGCCAAGTCGTTGCTACAAGTTTTTCGATTTCGTCCTTATTTTCCGGTTTTTCCAGCTGTCCATAGCAAAGCCAGTATTTTACCACTCGAAGGCGTCTGAGCACGGTTCCTATTGCATGATTTTTAGCTTTTGGCTTTATTAATGGAGTCGCAATCTCGGCCTTTTCAACAGGCTTTCTTTTTGCAGAGACAACTGGAACATGAGTCATCCACCCCCAAAAACGGATAAAAACATTCTTCCATGCAGAATTAGACAGAGTCAATAGTTTTTGTTCATAGGCTCTTCTCTTCTGGGAATTTATCAGCATATCGGAGTTTCTATTCGCAGAAACCGAAGTCACTGCCAAGAATGTTTCCGCTTTCAAAGCAGTCTTTTTTTCCGGTGCGCATGCGGCTGTTTCCACGGAATTCAAAACAGTGGCCGATTTTGGAAGAATAACATCCTGTTTTGCGGGGGCTTTTTCCGTTACCGGTGTACTTTTTTTAACTTCCGGTTCGGATTCCGTTACCGCTGACGCAGGCGCAAAAGAAGAAGACTCTTTTTTGGATTTTTCTTTCTCCTGTTGGAACGATTGCGCGGCAACAGTATCCTTTTTCAACTCTAAAGAACCAATTAATTTGTTGATACAATTAATCAGATCCTGCATTTTTCGCACACAAAAGAACAAAAAAACAGATGGTATAACGAAAAGAACAATAAGCAAACAAAGAACTAACGATGAAATAACAAATATACTACCCATAGAAAGCATTCCTTTTCTTATAAATCGGTTTCTTCAGTCTTGTAAATCATCCAAATCTTTGTTGCTAAGGGGCTGTAAAAAAATGAACTTGAAATTTGCCGAAAAAATCGTGATTTGATTTTGGGGCCGACAACGAGGAGCATACCCTCAGGCATGTGACGAGGTTGGCGGCACAAAAAGCATTCACGAGAATCAGACAAATGGAAAGGTTATTTCTGAGCAGCCCCTAAATACATAAAAATAGTTCTCGCCCTCACAGGAAGCAACGCAAATAGACAATTTCTTTTACGCCCTGAAATTTTCACAATTTATTTTACACTCTTATTACAAATCCTTGAAAAAAAGATTCAACAAGAGATGGCAAAACATCCGAGAATTTTTCCCGGAATGGAGCCATTCGGTATGCATTTAGATCCTTACGAACACCAGCAGCAACGGCATTTCTAGCAACAATTGGCGGAACATATCGTTTTTATGGAACAAAAGCATATCCCAAAAGTCCTAAATAATATCATTTTCAGCTCCACCATGAGAACCTTACAATGCTTTTCTATTATATATAACATCCGGTTTTTGACATATCCCGCGACCCGTTAAAACAGCTTTATATCACAAATAATTTTTAAAAACAAAAGAGATCCGCAAATCGGAATCAGCACCAATGACCCCAAATTCCATTTTTCCCATTCGGAAGGCCTGTTTTTATAAATCGAATGCTCGCGGACGAGCCAATACTTCACTCATAACAACAGCCTGTCTTAAATTTTTCGTTGAAATATAAACAGGGTGACGTTGCGTCCTTACCATTTTATTTGCCGCATGAAGGGCTTTCGGCAATGCCGCATCAAAACTTTTTGCCGCGACTTTTTTTGTTTCTTGAACTGTTTCAGAAGTATAGGCTGCCGGCTCCGGTACAGATACCGGCTCCGGTTTTTTATACGTCACTGGCGGTACCGGCGTCGGCTTATAATGCTGATATGCCGGCTGCTGATAAGACTTTACTGGAGCAGGCTCCGGCGTATTATAATCCGAAAAATCATGCTCCGCAGTATTCTGAAAATCCTTTTCGTGTTCATCGGCTTCCGGCTCCACTGGCCTCTGCGGCCCGCCTCCCATTAATTCCCGGAAAAGATCACCGATATCCGGAATTTCCGTCACCTGTTTTTCCCGCGGTTTTTCCGAATCATTAAAAACAGTCGGGCGAGGCTCCGCCGGCGATTCGCCCGGCCATTGCGGTTTTCGTTTCGGGCGATTTTTATCGGCCTTTGCTTTCTTCGCAAGCCCCTGGGCAATAACAACACCAATAAAAAGAAGGATGACTACTACATTTCCCATGATATATTCTCTCTACCGAAAATCGGCACTTCTACTTTTCTTCTTTTTTCTCATCCTCGCCGACAATATTCTGACGCATCTCAGTATCTGCTTTAATATTTTCGAGGCGATAATAATCTAGAACGCCGAGTTTACCCTCACGCAAAGCCTGCGCCATCGCTAAAGGTATTTCAGCCTGAGCAGCAACCACTTTAGCTTGCATTTCCTGTACTTTTGCACGCATTTCCTGCTCCGCGGCAACAGCGGCAGCACGGCGAACTTCAGCACGCGCCTGCGCAACGCGGGTATCGGCTTCTGCCTGATCCGCCTGCAAACGAGCACCAATATTATCCCCGATATCTACATCCGCAATATCAATGGACAGAATTTCAAAAGCGGTACCGCTATCCAAACCTTTATCCAGCACGCGCTGAGAAATCTGATCCGGATTTTCCAAAACAACACTGTAAGAAGCGGACGAACCAATCGTGGTAACAATTCCCTCACCCACACGCGCGATAATCGTTTCTTCGGTTGCACCACCAACCAGGCGTTCCAAATTCGTACGAACAGTAACACGCGCACGCGCTTTTACCTGAATACCATCCTTTGCAACCGCATCCACCGTTGTGCGGCCCTTTGTCGGATCGGGGCAATCAATGACACGGGGATTTACGCTGGTGCAAACAGCACCAAAAACATCACGGCCCGCCAAATCAATGGCGGCTGCGCGTTTAAAATTCAAAGAGATACCCGCTTTATCAGCAGCAATTAAAGCATTTACAACTTTCGGTACATTACCCCCAGCCATAAAATGTCCCTCCAAATCATTCGTACTAATCACATCAATTCCGGCTTTGCGCAATTGAATATAAGCACGGACAATTAATGCGGGAGAGATTTTTCGCAGAGACATTCCCACCAGCGTTGTAAATGTGATATGCGCGCCACTGGCCCACGCCTGAATCCAAATACCAAAAAAATGGAAAACAACAAATGCCAATACCAACAAACCGATAATAATGGCAATCATAATAACGAAAGCGAGACCAGGCTGCATAATAACTCCTTTTTAACTAATTTTATAAATACATATCGTCAACAAACATAAAAACCACTTTTACTAAAAAACATCCAAGCCGCACCACAACGGCTCATTATAAACTTTCATTGAATGGAAGAAACTTCTTCGACCTTTTCAACAACGATACGATTTCCCTCCACCTTAAGAACCCGGATAGACTCGTTAGACAAGATACGATCCCCCATTGTAATAACATCATACTTTTCACCGTCGATAACGGCGCGTCCAACGGGACGCAAAATTGTTATAGAATGGCCCATTTTTCCAACCAGTGCCTGATTTTTTAGATCATAAGAAATACAGTCTTTAGAATCTTCTTGAATCTGCAGCCCCTTTCCCATTTTTGTTTTCGGGATATAGCGGAACCAGAGCCCCACAAGAAGAACGCCACAAACAGCGGTCAAAAGAACAGCGGCGGAGCCCACATAGAAGCCCTTTTCCATAAAAATACCAACCAGCCCGGCCAGCAATGACAATCCTCCGAATGTGCCCGCAATGCCACCGGGTATCAGTGTTTCCAACAATATCAGGAAAATTCCGAACCCCAAGAGAAATATAATAATGGATAATTCCATGCCACTCCGTTTTTTTTCTGCAGAATACTTATTTAAACTGTACTTCCGGAATACTAATTTTCAAGCGTTATTCGTTTTTTTTTACGGCATATCAATCTATTTCACATAAAAATCACTCTCTTCCTCTATTTTGCAAAAAAGAGAAGGCTTTTTCTTTTCAGAAAGCTGCTCGTGGCTTTCTTTTCTTTTCCTTTCAATTTTATTTTAAATAAAGGAAAAATCCAACCTTTGAAGTGACTTTTCTCTTTCCGGATATATATTTAGGATGGTTTATTTTGTTGGTTTATTTACGATAGGTATTAGGACTGCGCAACACTTCTGATGCCTCGCAATGGATATCCCATTAATCAAAGGCGTTTTCAACGCTTTTTTCCACAGAATCGGATACAATAGAAGGAGATTTATAATGGAGAAGTTATTGTATGAAGGAAAAGCCAAAAAGGTATTTGCCTGTGATGATACAGACAACTGCATTATTGAATACAAAGATACTGCTACAGCTTTGAATGGTCTAAAAAAAGAAGACATCAAAGGCAAAGGGCTTCTTAATTCTACCATAAACAATATCGTTTTTGATATGCTTATCAAGAATGGCATCCCGACCCATTTCATCAAAACGCTGAGCCCGCTTCGGATTTTAGTAAAAAAGGTTGAGATTGTTCCTTTAGAGGTCATTGTCCGCAATACCGCCGCTGGACACTTTTCATCCAGATACGGCGTCAAAGAAGGCACACTTCTAAAAGCGCCGACCCTGGAATACAGCTTCAAAAATGACGCCCTCGATGACCCGCTGATTAATGATTATCAAATTATCGCCATCGGTCTTGCCACCAAAGAAGAACTCGATATTATCGCGGACTTGGCATTCAAAATCAACGACCTGATGAAAAGCTTCTTTCTGAAAGCCAATTTAAACTTGGTTGATTTCAAAATTGAATTTGGCAAATACAAAGGCCAAATTTTGTTGGCGGATGAAATTTCACCGGATTCCTGCCGGCTGTGGGACGCAACCACGAATAAAAAACTGGACAAAGATCGTTTCAGAAGAGATATGGGTGATGTTATTGAAGCATACCAGGAAGTCGCACGGAGACTGCAAACGAATGGATAACAGTATTTACGAAAGCCCCCTGTGCGGAAGATATGCCAGCAAAACAATGCAGCATATCTTCTCCAATGATTTTAAATTTTCCACTTGGCGAAAATTATGGATTGCCCTAGCGGAAAGTGAAAAAGAGCTGGGCATTGATATTACCGACAAACAGATCGCGCAAATGAAAAGCCACATCTATGATATTAATTATGATGTAGCTCTTGCGCGAGAAAAAGAATGCCGGCACGATGTCATGTCCCATGTTTTTGCTTTTGGTGTGCAATGCCCTGACGCAAAACCGATCATGCATTTAGGCGCCACCTCTTGCTATGTGGGTGACAACACCGATATTATTCAAATGAGCATAGGACTCAAACAAGTCCACTCAATGCTGATGAATACCATCAAAGCGGTCAGCGAATTTGCAGCAAAATACAAGGATCAGCCGACGCTTGCCTATACTCATTTTCAGCCAGCGCAGCCCACCACGGTTGGCAAAAGAGCCACGTTATGGCTTCAGGATCTGGTCATGGATTTAGAGCAGCTGAATTTTGTCATGGCAAATCTCAAGCTTCGGGGCACCAAGGGAACCACGGGGACCGGAGCGAGTTTTCTGGAACTTTTTGAGGGAGACCATGAAAAAGTAAAAAAACTGGAGCAGCTTATTGCGAAAAAAATGGGCTTTGACAAAGTCTACGATGTCTGTGGACAGACTTACACGCGAAAAGTTGATTTTCAAGTTCTTTCTGTGTTGAGTGGCATTGCCCAGAGCGCGCATAAATTTTCCAATGATATCCGGCTTTTATCCCATTTAAAGGAATTTGATGAGCCCTTTGAGTCCAAGCAGATTGGTTCTTCCGCCATGGCTTATAAGAGGAATCCAATGCGCAGCGAGCGGATTGCATCTCTTTCGAGGTACGTTATCGTAGATTTACTGAATCCGAGTATTACGGCCAGTGCGCAGTGGTTTGAGAGAACGCTTGATGATTCTGCCAACCGGCGGCTTTCTATTCCGGATGCCTTTTTAGGCGTTGATGCCATTTTATCATTGTACATCAATGTTATAAGCGGTGCTCGGGTTTATCCTAAGATCATCGAACGGCATCTGATGGAAGAGCTTCCTTTTATGGCAACCGAGAACATTTTGATGCACTGCGTCAAAAATGGCGGTGATCGGCAGGAATTACATGAAGCGATTCGTGTCCACTCCGTGGCTGCGGCCGAGCAAATTAAAGTGTACGGCAAGAAAAATGACTTAATTCAGCGAATTCTTAATGATAAAAAGTTCAAAATCACGAAAGAAGAAATTGACAGCCTGCTTTCCTTCCATAAATTTACAGGAAGAGCCAAAGAACAAACAGAAGAATATTTAGAAATCGTAAAAAAGATAACGGATAAAAATGCTAAAGAACTTGGCATAAATATTGAAATAACTGTATAAGAAAGTAAAAAATGTTAACTGCTATCGTTGGAATTAACTGGGGAGATGAAGGAAAAGGTCGTATGGTCGATCTGCTTTCTTCAAAATATGACATCGTTTCGAGATACCAAGGCGGCAACAATGCCGGCCATACCGTTGTCAACGAAAAAGGAAAATTCATCCTGAATCTGCTGCCATCTGGAATGTTTCGAGAAAAAACCGTCAATATTATGGGCAACGGCATGGTCATTGATATTGAACATCTCACGGGAGAAAAAAAGAAACTGACAGACAAAGGGATCAAAATATCCCCGGCTAATTTAAAAATCAGTGACAAGGCAATCATATGCATGCCCTACCACAAGCTTCTTGACTGTCTGGAAGAAGACCGTCTTGGCGACGCAAAATTTGGTTCAACAAGAAGAGGTATTGCCCCTGTCTATTCTGACAAATATATGAAAAAGGGCATTCGAATGGGTGATTTGCTGAATCCAGACACCCTAGAGAAAAAAGTAGCCGCCATCGTTGAATGGAAAAATTTAACGGTCGACTGCGGATATAAGAATCATTCCATTACCACAGAAAGCATGATGAAATGGCTGCATCAGTACGGCGATCATTTAAAGCCCTATATCATCGATATTACCCCCTATCTCACGAAGGCCGATAAAGACGGGAAGAATATCATGTTTGAAGCCCAGCTTGGCGCGCTCCGTGATATTGATTTCGGTATTTATCCCTATACCTCAAGTTCATCCACCATAGCAGCATATGCGCCAATTGGTGCAGGAATTCCCGGAAAACAGCTCAACCGCGTCATCGGTATTATGAAAGCATATAGCAGTTGTGTCGGCGAAGGGCCATTCACCTGCGAGATGTTCGGGCAAGAAGCCAAAGACATGCGTGACGCCGGCGGCGAATATGGTGCGGCAACTGGGCGGCCGCGTCGTGTGGGCAGTTTTGATATTGTGGCATCCAAATATGGCATTATGGTTCAGGGAGCCACGGAGATTGCATTAACAAAACTGGATGTTCTTTCTTATTTAGAAGAAATTCCTGTTTGCGTTGCTTATGATGTGGATGGCAAAAAAGTCACGGAATTTCCGACCGGTGATGCTTTAGAAAAGGCGAAGCCCATCGTTGAGTATCGCAAAGGTTTTCACTGTGATATCACGAAGTGCCGAAAACTTGAAGATTTGCCGAAAGAAGCCATGAATTATATCAAGTATATCGAGGCTGCTGTTGGTTGCAAAATCAAATATGTTTCGGTTGGCCCCGCCAGAGATGAATATATCACGATGTATTAATTTTTATCGCGAACAATATAGACACATCAAAGACTGCTTTATATTCATTATAAAGCAGTCTTTTTGTATACCGTACGCAAGGTAGATTATTTCAAATTTATGGGTTGTAAGATCTTCTTCTTTTCTTCTTTTACCCCGGAAAGGATCTCTCCCAATGGCATGCAGATTTTTCTTAACCCCCACAGAGCAATCAGGCAAATAATCGTAGTTAAGACAATATTAATCAAATAGCAGAGCTCCTGCGGAATGTGAAAATAGTCTAATTTACGGAATACGCGTCCCAGATTTGTGGATATGGGAGAATGCATGCAGTAAATCCAGAAAGAATCATTTCCCAATCGCGACAGGATCTTTTTTATTTTCTCTGGGCATTTTTCCAGCCAGTCCCCCATCATAAAAAAGATGGGAAAGGCCGAAAGTATAAAAATATTCCAATTAAACCAAACGCCAGAAAGCACCGCAAGCAATCCCCAAGCGCCAACAAAAAACCAGGCATTGCGTTTAAAATATTCCGTTCCAGGATACTTGTATCTTCCCCATGTCATACCAATCAGAAAATATCCAAGCCCCGAAAATATCGGGATGATAACTGAAGCAAAAACACCACACAATAACAAAACCGGCCATTTTATCTTAAAAACAAACTTTAATAACAATGGCGCAAAAGCAAAATAAATAATGAGTTCTCGCACAAACCACAAAGGAACGTCCATCGGAAAACTTGTCAGATCTAAACCAAATACATAAAAGAAGGTACTCAGTCCACCTATTCCCGCATATCGGTCATTTGGTGCAAACGACGAGCCACTCAACACCTTGATGGCCAAATAAAACAACAAAAAATAGAAAAGATTCCAAAAAATATAAGGAATAACCAGGCGTTCAATCTTTTTTTGAAGCAATTCTCCATAATTAATCTTCGTATCCGCAGCGTGCTGCCAAGCTAATAGATAGCCTGAAATACAAAAAAAGACAGAGACTGCAACATTTGGAAAATAAACAAAAAAAGGAAAGTTTAAAAACGATCCCGCATTTTCCACAACTAGATGATCCGAATAACGCGCATGAACGCCTATGACCAGAAGGATCAGCGGAAAACGAAGTAGCGTGATTCGAGAAGAAATTTCAGATGCAATCACTTGCGAACTTATTTTTTCATTTCCCTTCGAAAACAGTTGGGAGAAGCATTTAAACATATTGCTTTTTCCTTTCCAATATTAAATTCACTACAATTTCACACCAACAGCCAAAAGAACCCCTATTTTACCAAAAGCATCGATTCCCACCCAAAAAAGAAAAATCACCTTTTTGGGAAAATTTTCGGACGATATCACGAAATTATTACAAAAAAAATCGTTCCACCAGGCATGCTTTATTATACTATAATACTGGATTTTCCAACACCGCAAATAATTTAGGTTTTAATAAAGGTAAAACCATAAAAATCTCATCACACAGACCAAAACAATCGTGCCTCGTTTGGACTTGTTTTACAGCCTTATCGGTCGTCTATTTGCCTGACATGATTTCTGTTCGTCGGGGCCGACTTTTGGCGTCCGGCTTCATACCCATGCCGCGCATACAAAAAAGCCCTGCAACTTATAACAATTACAGGGCTATATAACAAAAATGGTACCGGGTATCGGGCTTGAACCAATGACACGTGGATTATGATTCCACTGCTCTACCAACTGAGCTAACCCGGCAAAAACAAAAAAACATCAAATTATTATAGGGCAATTTGAAATTCTAATATTTTATCGGTTGAAAATGGTACCGGGTATCGGGCTTGAACCAATGACACGTGGATTATGATTCCACTGCTCTACCAACTGAGCTAACCCGGCATGTTCTCAAACATGACGCTTACTATAGAGTTTCTTTTTTATTTTTCAAGCCAAAACAATTAAAAGGAAATATATTTCCACCGTTTTTTCTTCGTGAAGGGGTCATAAAAAAATGAACTTGACAATTTGCCGAAAAAATCGTGATTTAATTTTGGGGCCGACGACGAGGAGCATACCCTCAAGTATGTGGCGAGGTTGGCGGTACAAAAAGCATTCACGAGAATCAGGCAAATGGAAAGGTTATTTCTGGACAGCCTCTAAGAACCGACATCAAAAAATATCAAAAAAAAAGCTTT
>JBAYAV010000021.1:0-18129 GCA_041669565.1 Lentisphaeria bacterium | reverse complement strand
TATTTACGGTTCAAAAAAATAGTAAAAAAAGAATAAAAAAGGTCTTTGCGAACTATTTCTCGCAAAGACCTTTTTTATTACTTATAATTTTAGTGCGAACTATTTCTCATTCTTTTAGACTGTATCTATTTAAATAAATAACAACAAAATTTGCTTTTTTGCTGTTATTCAGGGGGCAAAAAGAAAAATTGATATTAAATTAGTTCCTTCAATTTTAATATTTTTTTTGCAAGGATTTGAAAATGTTACATTTTATACAATTCTTAATAAATTTGCTGCGTTTGATATCAAATGATTAAAAGAGTATTGCGAACGCACTAAAATAAAATTATAATTTTATGCGTCTCTAAAAAGCTTCTGTTTGATGCAACTTTATATCTATTTTTGCAATAAATATTATTGAAAATTTCAGTAAGAAATAGATCATGATGGGATAAAAAATATAAAAAGCACATGAGGTATTTAATGAATATTTATACCGTGAGGCGATCGTTATTAGAATATATTGTAAAGTAAAAATTCTGCTGTTAGTAGACCTTTTTTATGTCTTATAAAAAGGAAATTGAACCGTTTTCCCTTCTTTGGGAAAAAGGCAAGCAAGCCTTATCAGAAGAGGAAGCATGATGATTTTGCTGTTTTTTTTCTGTTAAGTGGGGCAAAAAAAAATAAGAAATCTATAAAATGTGTTTTTGAAAATAAATGGTCGCTTCTATCATTTTGGCAGGATTATCGATGTTTTTTTCCCATCCTGATTTTCCCTAAAAAAATCAGAAGAATTTGAATCTTATTTTTTAGTGAAAAACAAAAAAGTTGCTGGACATTTTGGGAGGCGGTTATCCAACGCGAATACCGGACGGAATGGGGCCATCCGTGATGAGAAGATGTAATTCTTTATCCGTTTTTGCCGCTAAAAGCATCCCCTGTGATTCCAACCCCATTAGTTTGCGAGGTTTTAGATTTGCAACAATAATAATGGTTTTTCCAAGAAGCTCATTGGGTGTGTAGGATTTGCCAATGCCAGCTACAATCTGGCGCTTTTCTGTGCCGACTGCAAGTTCCAGGCGAATAAGTTTGTCAGATCCTTCTACTTTTTCTGCGGTTTGAATTTCGGCCGTTTTGAGAATGACTTTCATAAAATCATCAAACGTAATAACACCAGGGACGACTTCTTGAAGAGCGGGCTGAGGTGTTGGCGTTTTTTTGACTTTTTTGGTTTCTGGGGCTTGTTGTTGTTTTTTCACCCGATCAATGCGCATGAAAAGCGGTGTTTTTATAGAGCCGGTATGGGTGCCCGATAGTAAAACATTCCAGTGATTCAAAAGATCCATCTGGGGTTTTAATTTTTTTTCGGGAATTCCAAGAATTTGACGTAACTTCAGCATTTTTTCAGGCATAACTGGATAAAGAAGACCTGAAACAATGCGAAGGCATTCTGCTGAATTTCGCAGAATAATACCAAGAGTAATCCTATCGCCCGATTTAGCCAAGGCCCATGGCTTCATTTGATCAAAGTATTTATTGCCTTCACGCAATGCAGCATTTACGGTCATGATGCCACGGTCAAGCTGCATATTCTTAATGCCATTGCTCATGCCGGTAACAGCATCTTCACAGGCTTTGCGAAGATTGCTGCTGAATTCATCTTCCGGAGCTTCCGGCGGCATGATGCCATCAAAATTGTTTTCGAGCATTTTGATGGTACGGCTGACAAAATTTCCTAAATTATTTGCTAAATCGGCGTTGTATTTTGTTGTAAAGGCATCTACAGAGAAGTTCGCATCTTGTCCGAGACTCATGGCTGCCATCAAAAAATATCGCAAGGAATCCACACCATAATCTTCGGCCATATCCATAGGATTAACAACATTACCAACGGATTTGCTCATCTTGGCATCTGAAACAAGCCACCAGCCATGCGCAAATATTGTTTCCGGTAGCTCGACCCCCATTGCCATTAGCATTGTTGGCCAATAGACCGTGTGAGTCGTCAGGATATCTTTCCCAATTAAATGATAGGAAGCCGGCCACCATTTTTTAAATTCTTGATCATTGGAACGATAGCCAACTGCGCTGATATAGTTTACTAATGCATCGAACCATACGTAGGTAACATAGTCATGATCGAAAGGCAAGTCAATTCCCCATGCCAAGCGGGACTTGGGTCGGCTGATGCATAAATCATTCAGGGGCTTGCGCAGAAAGCCCAAGGTTTCTTGGCGGCGATTAAGCGGAAGAATGAATTTTGGGTGACTTTCAATATAGTCAATCAACTGTTGTTGAAATTGACTCATTTTAAAGAAGTAATTTTTTTCGACTAATTTTTCTACGGGGCGATGGCAATCAGGACAGCATTGATCCACGAGATCTTTTTCTGTGAAGAAACGTTCGCAGGGCACACAGTACCATCCTTCGTATTCAGAGGAGTAGATTAAATCGCGGTCATATAAGTCCTGAAGGATTTCTTGCACGATTTTTGTATGCCTTGGTTCCGTTGTACGAATAAAATCATCATTGGTAATGCCGAGTTTTTTCCAGAGTTCCTGAAAACGTTTTACGGTGTTATCGCATTGTTCAATGGGGGTAATATTAAGTTTCTCAGCGGCTTGCTGCACTTTTTGACCATGTTCATCGGTGCCGGTGAGAAAATGAGTCGGGTCTCCAAGCAGACGATGCCCACGCGCTAAAACATCGGCAAGAATCGTGGTGTAAGCATGACCAATATGTGGTTTATCATTAACATAATAAATGGGCGTGGTGACATAAAAATTATTTTTATTCATAATATTATATATAAACTCCTGTCGAAAATAATTGTAATAAGCCTTTTAAAAAGGGCTATTGTGTGGATAATATAAAGTTGATTGATTTTCTGTTCTCGTAATCGAAATGAACGGAAATAGAAAAAACAATCAACATTCTGAATATTTTTATCAGGAAGTCAGCATTTGTTTTCCGACTTCACGGTTCCAAAACAGTAAGACTGCTACAATGATCATCATTGTAATAATAATAGCGGCATAAGCGGTTCCTAAAGCTAAATACTCGCCTGGAATAGCCAAGTTGTTAGCCAAAGCATCAGCCATCCAGAAAAGTTGCCAATTAGGAACCACAACATAGGTAATTGTTGCAATTCTGCTGCCGGGATCCGGAATAGGGTTGTACCATGTTCCGCCTTTTGGAATGCGAGGTGTATTCATGGAACGCCTGAAAGCATAGGATGTATAAGAGGCGTCCATACCTTTGGCATTCTTTTTTAGTGACGTGCGTTCATTTGAAATGAGATGTTTTTCCCAATCTTGAGTGTCCACGTTATAAATGGCCATGTAACAAGCCGGTTTTTGAAGATCTTTTATATCGTTTTTCCATGTTTCATTATCATTCCAAACCGCTTCCGGTGTTTTGCCAAGACCTTTTGGCAGGGTGTCCGGTATGTCGTTATCACTCCATATAACCATGGCTTCGCCGACATCTATTTTTTGCGGTGGGGACCATTTGCCAACATTGGCTAACTCGGTTGATGCGAATGTATAAGAAGAATACCATAGGGCCTGCTTGCTTTGGGGTGGGGTGTCCATCCAGCTTTCCCATGCTTTTCTGCCGGAGATATAATCGGACATCAGTCCAAGAAGAAAAATAACGCAACAAACGAGTAAGTTACTGACAAGATTTAATCGGGTTGACAGTGCTGTTGCCATGCAGCCCATTGCTAAAACAGAATAATAAATCAGGATTAAAGCTGGTACTAATTTGAAAGACAGACCGATGCGTTCGCCTTCATAAGGAAGAAAGTGTGCAAAAATGGCTACAAGCGGCATTATTACCAATATAGCAAGAATCGTTGCCATCGGAAAGGATGCCCGTGTGATGTAATTGTAAATGCCGCCAATAATAAATGCTAGGACAATACCTCCAAAATAGACGGACATTACATAAAGATCTAGGCGAAACTGATCGGCAGCAACACGTAGAGATATCATGCCGGCAAGGCCAGTTACAAAACAAAAGATCGTAATTGCACCAAGAATACCAATGATCTTTGCAATGATGAAGACAGGACGCTGAACTGGTTTTGATAGCAGAAGCAGTACTGTGCCGTTGTCAATTTCGCGGGATACTGCATAGCTGGAAATCAAAATTGCCAATGCCCATCCCATAACCATCATGGTCGCCATCGAACTGTCCATGACGAGTTTTTCCTGAGCACGGAATACAAACATCGTGAAAATTGGAAATAAACCGATCATACATAAAGCTGTAAACAGCAATAGTAAAAAAATGGGCTCTCTTAAACTTTCTCGAAAAGTGTTTTTAGCAATTTGAAAAAGAGCTGTAATCATGAGCAAAGGATCCTAACAATAGCATATTGATAAAGAAATAAAGAATAAAAATGTGTGAAATTACTGTGCTGCTGGAATGGTAGTAGTTTGGGCTTTGTTTTCTGTTCCTTGAGTTTCCGCTTGAAGTACTTTTGTATAATTTGTCCGGAAAACTTTCGGCAGGCGATTCTGGTTCAGTATTTGGCCTAAAGACTGCGCGTTACAGTCCCAATTCTTGCTGGAAAGTTGAATTACTGGATAAGCAACGGGGACCATTTGGGTATATTTTGCGGGTACATAACTACTATTTCCGACAACAATGACTTTTTTCGGGTTGATAAATTCAATCATTTCAACAAATTCAGATTCGGACATTAGCTGAACAACTTTATTATTTGCGGGCACATAGAAAATCTGTTGGGTGCCGTCTGCATCTGCAGAAAAGATCATCATCGGTTGTTTTGTTTTGTATTGAGCTAATTCACACAAAAGACGTGATTCAAGAAAATTTCCAGTTAATAGTAGCGTGTCGAAACGTGCTTTACCATTGCCAATGGAGCGGCAACCAGTAGTGCCGATAGTGACAGCTGTAACGAATGCGAGCAACAAAAAAATCCTTTTTTGCATGATATAAAACTCCTGTTTTTTTATTCAATTGACAATGATAATGGAAAGTAGAAATGTAATTCAATATACTATGTTCAAAAATAAGAAAGTTACAACCTATAAAATACTATTTTTTAGCAGATAAGCAAGTTTTTTGTGTGAAATAATTGTTTTCTTGTAAAAAATAGTTTTTTTGGAAAAGAATTATTTGAAAAGAGTTAAAGTTGTGGCAAATTGTAACTGGCGTTTTTTTTTATTCAGGTTGTCTTTTTATTTTAGGAAAAATGAATCAAATGTCGGAAAAAAAAATTTGTTTTATACAGTTTCGGCGGCCGAGTCATGATCCTGTTCTTTATAAAGTGCAGGATACACCTTGCCGTATTGGTAGAGCTGAAGAAAATGATATTTGTATTCCGGATCCTTCAATTTCCAGTCTTCATGCTATTTTAATTCAAAATGCGGACGGACAATGGATCTTAGAAGACCAGTGGAGTACAAACGGCATTTATAATGACGGACAACGAATTCAGCAAATACAAATCAATGAGCCGTGCCACTTGGTAATGGGCCGCGTGAAAATAGATTTGAGTTTGAATAGCAGTGATTTTTCGGACGAACATGAAATTGTTCTTAGCGCAGATAAAAAGGTCCCCAGCATGGGAAAAGAGAAGGATGAATCTTCTTTTTCACAGCCCTTTTATAAGGATATGGAAGACGATGAAGCGATATTACCGGCAGCGACCATATCGCGCAAGGTTGGGAGTGGAAAGCGTGGCATTATTTGCCCGCATTGCTGGTATCGTTTTTCAATTGAGGAGTTTTTATTTATTGCGCGTCATCAGAGTCTGATTGGTGATCCGGTATTAGGCGAAGATGCTCAGCAGCGTTTTTTGCCGTCCCGTTTTTCGATTGAAGGCAATGCGATTGATGCTATGGGAATGAGTTGTCCAGATATGGCTTGTCCGCGTTGCCATTTGCGTATTCCCCAGGCTGCCAGCGAAATGCCGCCGTTGTTTTTATCCATCGTGGGAGCGACCGCAAGCGGAAAATCTTATTTCCTTACGAGTATGACATGGGAATTGCGTAATACGTTAGCAAAAAATTTCGCTATTTCATTCACAGATACGGATGCTGTTAATAATCAGATCGTAAACGAATTTGAAGAGACTATTTTTTTGAATTCAGATACGGATCGTTTGGTAGCACTACGCAAAACGGAATTACAGGGTGAACTTTATAATCAGGTGCTATTAGATAATATGCTGATTAATCTACCCAAGCCTTTTATGTTTACGATTACGCCGGCAGAACATCATCCGCGCTATGCAGAAATTCGTGAAAAAACGTCGCGGACGCTCGTTCTATATGATAATGCCGGCGAACATTATGAACCGGGAATGGACTCGGTTGATAATCCTACAACACAGCATTTGCTGCATTGTGATACGATTTTCTTTTTGTTTGATCCGACCAAGGACGTGCGTTTCCGTAAGCTTCTTAAGGATAAAAAAGATCCACAGTTGGCGCTGCATTCTAGGGTGCAACGTCAAGAAATTATCCTTACTGAAATGATTAACCGAATTAAAAAATACTCCGGTATGCGCGCGGGGAAAAAATCCGACATGACGTTAATGATAATCGTGTCAAAGTGCGATATTTGGAAAGATCTGCTCGAAATCGAATTGCCGGAAAATCCGTGGAACTGGGATTTTGAGAATAATACCTCGGCAGTTGATGTCGGAATTATTAAAAAGGTTTCGTTTGCTTTGCGAGTATTGCTGGAACAGATTTGTCCTGAGCTGGTCTCGACTGCCGAGTCTTTTGCCGGCGAAGTGATTTATCTTCCAAACAGTGCTTTGGGAAAGAGCCCCGAGCTGGATCCTGAAACGGGAATGATCGGGGTATATCCCGGCGACATTAAGCCGTTTTGGGGTGCTGTTCCAATGCTGTATTTCTTTTATCAGCGTGGGTTAATTCCGGGTATTGTGCCTGCTGATAACATGTCGAAAAAGATTCAGAAAGTGGATTATCAGTTGTCGCACGATGTTTATTTTGTGCGGCTGCCTGGAAAGGATACACCGATACAGGTTCCGATTACATATGGGGGGTTTATTTTGCAATATCCGGGAACGGATATATGTTTTAAGTTGCCTAAAGTAAAATAAAAAATGGTATCTGGCCGATGGCAGATTGCAAAAGTTAATATGGATTACCAGCAATATAGAATCTGTATTGATTGATAAAAATAAAGATATTGGAAAACAGGTCGTGAATAATGGCTCATGAGTTAGTATATACTTCAGCCGCGCGTGGATTGCGTCCTGGCAGTCAGGGGTATTGCACGGTTGCGTATACTCAGGGGATGCCGCCGGCTTCGATTCAAATTATGGAAGCGATCAGCTCTTATAAGAGTCTTTATAGTGCGATGGAAGAGCAGGACAATGAAAGTCCCACATCTTACAGCCATTATAAAAGCAAATTGTTAGGCCGTGATGTGAGTATTTTATCACGTATTAGTCCAACGCAGGCGGATCATACTGGTCGCAGCAACAAGTTAGCGCACCATCTTTTAATTCATAAGCGTGAGCGGTTGGAGTGTGGTCCTGTGTGGCTGAGCTTGCAGACAAATCTTTTTTATACCGAATGGGAAGGCAAGCCGCATATATTAAAGATGCCGAAGGTTCTTACGGATGTGCCGATTAAGGACATGCATGCTTCTTATTGGGAAGAAGTTACCGGCGATGCTGGTTATGCGGGGTTGCTGGCAGAGTCTTTTGTACAGGATATATCGAGACCATATTTTATTGTTTATGCGCAGGATATGGATATATTACGGTTATTGGCGGAAGCTTCGTCCTTAGTTCCGATCCCGCAGCGTTGGCAATTGACTTTTAATACTTATTTTACAACATTGCCGGCGGGGATGACTTGTGCTTGGCGGTGTTGTTTACCGGAGACTCCCATTTTACGGGATACCCGTCATCAAGTGCGTGGAGATTTATTGGATTTAACAAAATTAGATCATTTGCCGGGATTGGATTCTAAAAATTTTTTTATACAGTTAGCGCGTAGTGTTAATGCTAACAAAGAGTCTTTGGAAGTTCTTAATTCGGTGCCGGAATCGGAAAAGGCACCGAAGAAGAAGTTTGTTTTGATTCCCAAACGTGAGATCAATATGCTGAATTTAAAACCTCGGAAACTGGAATAAATATTTATGACACCTGAACAAACATTAATTCAACAGATATCGCAAATAATTGAGAATGGTCTTTTAGAGAAGAATGCTTTATTGGAAGACTATGCTGTTCAATATGCTGAGTTATGTGCGGCGGTAAATACAAGGCTATTGCGATGTGCTGATTTTTTAGAGAAAGATCTTTTGTCGGAAGCGATGTATTCGGCCCATCAGGCTCCGGATTTATTAGTGTTAGTTTCAATTGTGCAATTTCCATTTGCAAAGAAATGGCATAACATATGTATGGATTTAGAATTAACGCAGCCGCCGCTTTTGCATACCGAGGTTGTTGAAAAGTTGCAAAAGGCAAATATAAGTGAAATTGATTTAAAACCGTTATTGCAGATGTTTCGTAAATACATTTATCAGCATCAGCATCGCGAAGCACTGGAAGTGCTGCGTGAAATACGCAGTCAAGACCCGAAAAATACAAACTGGATTGATAATCTGAGGATTCTGGAAGAAGAAGAACTGCCGGAATGGCTGGAAAAACTTAAGCAGGCACTGGCTAAAAAGGATATGGCTCAGCTAAAGGTGATCGATGCAGAATTACAGCATCCTCAGCGTGTGGCTAAGGCGCCGGAAGAATCAATGCAGAAACTGCGTTATGCTTTGTTGTCCGAACGCCGCACCGATTTGTTGGCAGAGGGTAACGCGCTCATGGAGGATATGAAGCATCAGCTTACTTCGGACTCTGAAAAAGGGGTTCAAAAATTATTGAGCCGTATTGCTGAAATGGAAAAGGATGAGGCGTTTACGGAAAGGCCGGAGCGCTGGAAGCAAATGCATGCTGATGCCGATCATTTTATCCAAAAAGTGGAAAAAGAACAATCGGAGTTAAAGGCGCATGAAATTGCAGAACAGGAATTTAAAGACTTATTGGAGTCGGGCAAAGCGACTGATTTGGACCTGCGTCAAGCACTGGCGCGTTTGCAGGAAGATGAATATCCGGTAAACGAGCTTTTGGTTTCTCAAATGAATGAGCAACTTGCGGAACGGGGGAAAAATCGAAATTTGCGCATAAAAAGCGTTGTGTGTACTGTTGTGGGGGTTGTTATTTTTCTTTGCATTATGGGAGGTTTTTGGTTTAACAAGAGCAAGCAGAACCATCTGTTTCAAGTAAAGTTGAATAAAATAAAGACGATGGTAAAATTGGAACAGCTTTCCGAAGCGGATGCATTGTTGAATGATATTCAACGAGAATATCCAAAGAATTTTGAAAAAACAGAAATTATTCGTTTGCAAAAGGTTATAGAAACGAAACAGCAAAAAATTGCAGAAAACAAAAAATTGACCTCGATGCTTTGGGCTGAAATGCTTTTGGCTGAAAAAAATCTTTTTAATATTAGTGATGCGCAGGCGCGGGCGTGGCAGGATCGTGCTGCTGTTTTGAGCTGGACTTTGGATGAGCAGATGAAATTGAAAGAATGGCAGTCTGCGTGGCTACGTCAAAAGAAGTTGCGGGTGCAGGACAGTAATTCCTTCATCCGTCAGCTGAATTTGAAGATCAAAAGCATCATGGAGAATAATCAAGGCGTTGTCAACAATGAACTTTTGCCGGAGATAAAGGATTTACAAAATGAAATTCAAGAAGTTCGCAGTAAGGCCATTTATGCAGATGAGGCGTTGCGGTTATCGCTGGATCAGCAATTCTTGAAATTAAAAGCGTGGGCTAATGATATATCAATGACGCTCGCTGCAAATGCTGCGCAAGAAAAGGCGCAACAGGAAAAAATTGAGAATTTGAAAAAATTACAGCAAAAATTACCAGAGTTTTTATTACCGACGGATTTGAATCCTTTTTTTGATAAGATGCAGTCTTTGTTGTCGCTGAATGAACTTAAATTCAACAATCTTTATGGCAAGATATCGGAACAGCGAGAGCAGCAAAGCAGTGCTTTTTTGTTGCATGATTTTCAGGACATAAAATTTCCGATGGACTCTGATATGGAAAAGAAACTCCAGAGTTGTTTGCAGAATCAGGCTAAAAATACTGTTTGGGAGAGTGATTTAAGGAACGTACTGGCATGGGATAAAAAGCAGCGCGATGCTCGGGCTTCTTTTCCTGAAATCTTGGCGGAGCAGCCTGAGATGTTTCAGCTGTATCAGATGAAATATCGAAAGAAAGGCGATGAAGACTGGAAGATGTTATACATGCCGAAGCTGCTTTCTCATCGTATGGAAATTCAAAAATTTTTAGTGGGTGGGGGGCGTCCTGTGCAGGAGCATCTTATGAGATATATGCTTTATTGGGGAAATGTCTATTTTTGGCAAAATGATATGGATAAGCCAATGTTAACACACACGAGTAAGATTTTTACCAATGGCTTGAATTCAATGGAGTATGAAGTCGCGCCGCCGTTTACGCGTGATGAGGACAATCTTTGTCCGCAGGGGAAGTTTTTAATGCAGACAGTAACAGAAGCAGCGGATGTCTCTGAATTAAATTTTTTCCTCCTGAAGAAGATCGAGTTCTTGCAGAAGACGGAAAAAATTGGTATCGTCCCCGGATTTTGGCTGCAGAAGCGCTTGATTCATTTTGTTCAGGATCATCTTCCTCTTGATATTCCAAAAATCACGAAAGCTGTTTCGCAATATGATGTGATTGATACGAATATACCCTGGATGAATTTAAATCATCCCGATGTTGTGAAAGCGCAAAAACAAATTAAAAGTGCTGGGATCATTTTAACGGATATTGATGCTATTATTGAACAAACAAAATTGCAGCGTGCTCTTTATCTTCAGAGTCTTAATTTTAAGCCGCACTGTATTGGCGGGTTATTTCTGACCGATGGCTTTCTTGCGCTGCGTCGAAATAATAGTATGGAAAAAATATCCGAATTATGGGTCTTATTTACGGATGCAACGCGGGGATTGCCGAAGTGGGTATTGCTTTCTGAGGATGGGAAAAAATTGGATCCGGATGTTCTGAAACGGTGTTTGGCTGGTCAGCCAGTCTTTGCACCGATTATATCTACATTGGAATGGCGCCGGCAAAATGCGGCGTTGTTGATAAAATATTGGGCGCAACTGCAGCAGCCTTCCAGCTGGCCGGCGAACGCTTGGAAAAAGCCGTAAACACTAGGAATAGCTATGCTGGATTTATGGAACAGAACGAAAAGATATGTCGGACTGGATATTGGAAACTATGCGGTCCGGGCTGTATTATTTGAGCGGGGAAAAGCACTTGCTTTTGAAGAATGGTGTATTGAAGATGAGGGGGTTTTAGACGATTCTGAGGTCTATGATGGTTTGCACAAGTGGCTGCAAAAATTAAAATGGGATAATGTGCCGATCGTTGTCGGGTTGCCCCAATTTATTTGCAGCACTCAGATAAAAGACTTCCCTGTTGGTAATGCAAAGCATTTGAAAGAGATGGTTGCTTTTGAGACAACACAACTTGCGGGAATCTCGGAAGATTCTTTTATGCATTCTTATTGTCGATTGTCGGCGGATACGCATTATAAGAATCCCGTGTTGATTGGAATTTGCCGTAAGAATTTTATTGAGACTCATTTTGATTTATTATCGCAAATGGATTGTCCTGTTATGGGCATGGCGATGCATGGGTTATCCTTGGTGAATGTCTTGGCAAAATCATATCCGCAGTATTATAGCAGAAAGACTCCTGTGTTGATACTGGATATCGGGAAAGAAAATTCAACGATTATTATTGTTGTGAATAAGAAACCGGTTTTTATCAGTACGCTGGCTTTTTCGGGGAATCGTTTTACGGATGCGTTAGCAGCATATAACAAGCAATGGTGCAAGCATGGTGAGTCTCTAAAGCTTGCAGATATTCTTTTCGATAATGAGTCGCTGCATTCGCCGCTTTTGGAAGCGGCAAAGTCGTTGGATATTGAAATTCAGAATGTTGTAGAGCATTGGCGATCTCAGGATGATGCGTATGCGGATGTGCCGATTGGGCATGTTTTTTTCAGTGGCGGGGGCATGAGGATTGGTGATTTAGTTCATTGGCTTCAGGTGCATATGGATGTTCCCGTGAAGCTTTTGGGGCCGACCATTCAGGGGCGGATTATGCCAGAATTTGCGGTCGCGTATGGTTTGGGAATCCAAGCGGCGGGGTTGGGCGTTTGTTCGTTATCTTTTTTGTCTGAAAAAATAATTCAAAGGCAAAGAAAAGTTTTTCAATTTGTGCTTTTGGCGGTCAGTTGTCTCTTTTTTTGTTTATCGTTATTGGGGTCCGAAATGTTGTTTTGGCATAAGCAGTCTAAGCAGATATTGGTATGTCGGGCTGAAATTAAGCGTATGGGGGGGCGTTCGGATTTTTTGCCGAAACTGCAGTCTCTTTATTCTTTGTTGAAAAAGCACGAGCGTAAAATGATGCCGAAGATTGCAGGTGGAAAAAAGATTGTGGGAATTCTTGCGGGGCTGGAGCAGCTAGAATCGCATTTGTGCGAAGATGAATTGTGTGTTTATTTCGCGGATTACGATTCTTTCAAGGTCCCTGTTGATAAAAAAGGCGATTCAAATTCTACGAATCTTTTTGGTGAAGGTGGATCTTCCGATGTTTTTTTTCAAAAAGATAAAAGTGCTTTGTCGCGTGAGAAAGAATTTCCAAATAGAATTTACGATTATTCTGAGTCGTTTGTTTCACAGAATTGGATCATTGCCGGATTTGTGCCGTTTGAGCCTGCGGCGCCCTATCAGCGTGTAAAGGATCTGGTGGGAAAACTAAAGCATAATGATCTGTTTGAGCAAGTTGATTTACTTCCCGAAAAGGAATGCATCGGCCGCGAAGATGTTTTTATTCCGTGGGGGCAGTTTTTGAAAAAAAAATCCCAAAAAGAATTTAAGCCTTTTACGCTTTCTGTTCCGAAAGATTTAACTAAAAATAATGACGATTCAGAAGAAAAATAAATGAAACCTATAAAAGTAAACGCATCTGTTTATAAAATTCTTTTTTGTATTGTTGCTTTCGTTCTTGCGGTTGCGGCCTTTTTTTACTCTATGGTGTTGCTCCCGCAGCAAAAAACGATCGAATCTTATCAGAGTGATTTGCAGCAAATATATAAGCGTATGGATAAAAGTAACTATCCTCTTGATATGGCATCTTTACAGCAAATTTACAAAAAATTGCTTGCCATTCAGAGTGGTGATAAAAAACAAAAGGGGCTGAAAGAAATCAATGATCTTTTAGATAAGCGCACGCAGAATATGTACGCCGAAATAATAAAAGAAAAGTATGGGACTCGGAGTGATTTTATTCGTCGAGTCACAAGGCTTGATTTTCAAGAAGAATTTTTTATTGTTAAAGATGATTTTGAAAAAAATGGTTTTGAACTGGATCCTTCCGTGCTCGGAATTTCTACGGATACCCTTTCGGATTATACGTATCAGCTGATGTTAAAACTGTGGACGCTGAAGACGCTGCGGCAGTGCCTGACGGCGTCAGGCGTTCGGGTGTGTAAAAATGCGCAGCAAAAGACAAAAATTAGTCTACTGCCAATGAAAGCCTATTTTGAGAGTCCGAAAGAAGAAAAGCCGTATTTGTTGGAATTTCCAGTAAAATTTGCAATTGAGGGGAATTTTTCGCAAATCCAGTTTTTTATAAAACAGCTTATCACAGAGCCTTATTTTTTGCCGGTGCAGAATTTTGAAATTTTCTCTATTCCGCCAAAAGGGGAAAAAATGGGACAGCTTCGGGTAAACCTGAAATGCGCAGGATATTTTTCGTATTAACTCGTTGTTCGAATCTCGTTTTTCAAGTTTGAGAGATTAGGGGGGGGATTTTTCTTTTCTCGAGTGGAAAAAATAATCTTATATGTAAAAGTTGTTTCGCCGATTTTTTAAGTTGTTGAAGGTGAATTATTGTATTTTTTTTGTACCCAATAAAGTGCTTCTTCTTTTGTATGGATGATATCTTCTAAATAGGCATCGTGGACTTCTTGGAGAATTTTGCAGAACAGCGGGCCTGGTTTATAGCCTTCGGCAATAAGATCTTTGCCTGAAATCAAAGGCTTCGGCTGCTTTGGCAAGGTTATCTCTTTCAGCCACATTTTACAAATATCGTGATGCAGTTCTACCATATGGTGACTGCAGACACAATCTAACCGAGCGAGTTCTAATAACAACGGGAAAAGCGGCTCTTGTAATTTGCGGCGTCGTTTTGCAATGCGCATTTGAGGAAACATTACTAGGGACATGTGCTGATGAATTAAAAAACATATATTCTCAATCAGTATGGTTGGCATTTTTAGACGTTTCAATATTTTTTCGGCCATTCTGGCACCGATAATATCATGTCCGTTAAATCGGATTCGATCGGTAATCATAAAGGTTGACGGTTTGCCAATATCATGGAGCAGGGTGGCCCAGGCAAGCGTACGTTTTTCTTCCGCGGTTGCTTCATTCAGAATCGTATCTTTGAATCGCATATGCGGGTCTTCTGTAGGTTCTTGAAGCAATGGCAATATTCGGTCCCATTCTTTCATCATTAGCATGGTATGGTTCCAGACATCGCCTTCTGGATGAAATTGCGGCGGCTGTTTTACATTAATGAGTGCGTGTACTTCCGGCAAGATTTCCTTCAGTAATCCGGCATCTCGTAAAAGCTTGAAACCATGATAAGAATTTCCGCCGAGAAGGATTTTTTCAAGTTCGACCGTAATTCGTTCGATGGATACGCAATGAATTTTTAAGGCTTCTTGTTTTAGCGCCTGCCATGTTTCTGATTCGAGGGTGAAATTTAGATTTGCGGCAAAACGGATTCCACGCAGAATGCGCAGTTTGTCTTCCGCAAACCGACGGGCCGGTATGCCGACAGTACGCAGTATGTGGCTTTTCAGGTCTTGTTGCCCATTGACAAAATCATAGAGTTTATGAACAATCGGGTCGTATAGCATGGCATTCACGGTAAAATCGCGCCGTTTAACATCTTCTTCCATGGAAGCGTAAAAGATGGAACTGGGATGTCGTCCATCGCGATAGTCGCCATCACCGCGAAAAGTAGCTACTTCATATTGCTGGTGATGAAGAAGAATCACAATAATTCCAAAGGCTTTGCCGAGTGGAAGCGTACGCGGAAATAGCTTTTCAACTTGTTCGGGTTTGGCGGACGTTGCAATATCCCAGTCATGGGCAGTTTTACCCATAATCCAGTCTCGTACGCAACCGCCGGCAAGGACTGCCTGATGACCATCTTCTTGGAGTGTTTTCAATATATGAAGAACATCATCCGGACATGAAAGCGGGTGATTAGTAAAGTGGATATCTGTTTTTTTTTGCATGATAAAAAGGATGGATGGTTCTATTCTAATGTTAAAAAATCGCAAAGCGGTGTTGATGTTCTTTTTTTAAGATTCTGAAGGAATAGATTAATATAATATTCAGAACTTATAATACATCCTGAAAAGATCATAAAAGAGTCTGAAGTGTTTTCTAGCCTGTTCTATAGGTGATGAGGAATTAAAATGTTTGACTGGAAAATTTCGTGGATTTTGCAAAAATTTTGAACGGATACGCCGTAAAAAACATAAGAAATATTGAGCTTAGAAGTGATTTTTTTGTTTGGAAACATATATTGTTACCGGATTGATTCATTCATAGATGTGTCGAATATTTTTTTGTTTTAAAGATTTATTTTTATGTTGTGGAAAAGCAAATACAATGAATAAGCTTTTTAAATAGAAAAGAAACCTGATTTTATCTGTTAAATATGGAGAATGAAAAGATGAGTCTAATAAAGAATTGGCATGAAGATGTTTTTTTTGGCCTGCATTACGACTTGCACGCTTCGGCCAGTGATACGGAATTGGGAAAAAATTTAACAGAAGAGCACCTGCGCGAACGTTTGCTGCGTATTAAGCCCGATTGGATTCAATGCGACTGTAAAGGACATCGTGGTTATACTTCTTGGCCTACAGAAGTGGGCTCCACTTCTCCAGGAGTTGTCAAGGATGCATTGCGTATTCATCGTACTGTGACGACAGAATTGGGAATTAAACTCGGTATGCATTATTCCGGAGTGATCGATGAACGGGCTATTGAATTGCATCCCAATTGGTCTGCTATAAGTTCGGAGAACAAACCATTCGAAAATGGCACTACCTGTCGCTTGAGTCCTTATGTTGATGAATTGATGATTCCTCAAATGCTCGAACTTGTTCAAAAATATGATATCGATGGATTTTGGGTTGATGGAGATAATTGGGGAGCTACTCCCTGCTGGTGTTTGAGATGTCAGGAGGAATTCGAGAAGAGAAGTGGAATTCCGAAGCAAAATATTCCGCGAAAAGCCGGCGACCCGCATTGGTTTGAATGGCTGGCGTTTCATCGCGATCTTTTTACTGAATACGTGACAAAATATGCAAATGCCGTTCATGCGCTGAAGCCGGACTGTATGGTTTGCAGTAACTGGATGTACACTATTCGCCAACCCGACCCCATAACGGCACCTATTGATTATCTCAGTGGTGACTATACGCCAAATTGGGGAGCATCACGTGCCGCAATCGAAGCGCGAATGCTTGATAGTCGTGGACAAACTTGGGATTTGATGGTTTGGGGCTTTACACGTAATTATACTTTTCCAAAATTTCCATGGTCGATGAAAAACGCTTTGCATCTGAGTCAGGAAGTTTCGGAAGTGATCGCTTTAGGGGGCGCGGTAATGATTTATAGTACGCCTCAGCGTTCTGGTTTACTCTGTGGCTGGCAGCATGATATTATGGCCGAGGTGGCAAGATTTTGCCGTGAACGGAAGCGTTTTTGTTTTAAGTCTCAGAGTGCTTCTGAAACTGCCGTTCTCCATCTTGCCAGTCACTACTACAAAAACAATGAGCCTTTATTCAATTATGGCAATGCTATTCAGCCGCTTGAAGGCGCAATCAATATTTTGACTGAAACTCAGCGTTCTGTGGATATTCTTACGGAAGAAAAAGTTGGTGGCAACTTGGGAAAATACAAGCTTCTTGTGGTTCCGGAACAAACGAATCTCAGCGATAACGTAAAAAAGAGTTTGAAAACGTTTGTGGAACAGGGCGGTTTTGTTCTTATGTCGGGAGCGCATCTTGTGGAAGAAGTCTCTGAATTAGTAGGCTGTGCGCCGGGCAAAGTTTTAGAAGGTGCTCAGATTCCAATTTCTGGTGAGTGTGCTGTTTTTGCGGGCGATTGGCAGGCACCCTTGCTTTCGAAAGCTGAAGCATTGCGGTTTTGTTGCTGTGATCTTGAACCGCTTAAAATCAATGCCAATGAACCCGTTGTTACTTTCAACCGCATTGGCCGAGGCGGTGTTGTTGCTATTCATGGGTCGTTTTTTGAAAATTATTTTGTTATACACTTTCCGCGTATTCGTCGGTTGTTTGATGAAATTGTGGGGGCTCTTCCTATTGATTGGAATGTTGAATTGAGCAGTTCTAGACGGCTTGAGATGATTTGTCGGAAGAAAGAGGGAAATCTACTCGTGAATTTGATTAATCGAGGTTCTGGTGAAACCCTATCGCCTGAACGTACCATCATTGAGGAACTTCCGCCAGTAACGAATGTTTTGCTGAAAATAAAATGTTCTTCGAGTCCTAAGTCCATTACTCTTCAACCGGAAGGGCACTGTCTTAATTTTATTTATATCAAAGGGCATGCTGAACTTCGAATACCAGAAGTTCGTATCCATGATATCGTTAAAATCTGTTTCTAAAAGCTGTTGTGGTTCTGTTTGAAAAAAGAACGGCGAACATACGCTCAAAAGAGAGATGTTTTTTTTGCGAGCAGATGGGACTGAGCTGTATGATAGGATTCGCAATCATAAATAGTGTCTGCTGATTAAAGGTCAATTTTTGAATCAAATGCAAGGATATTCCCTCATTGTGGGCTGAACGTCTTAAGGCTGGCGCTGCTATTCAGTTGTGGATATTGCATTACACGATTGGTCACCAATCAAACCATAGCGTCGGAAAATCTGCAGAAATGGTACTTTTGAGAGCTTTCTGTACCATCTGAAAAATAGACAAC
>JBAYAV010000020.1:0-18215 GCA_041669565.1 Lentisphaeria bacterium | reverse complement strand
TGCATGCTGGATGATAAAATGATTATTGTAGAGTATAGCGATATGCCTGAAAATTTATTATATCAGCAGGATAAAAACGAGCTATTGAGTTATCGTGCGGGAAGTCCGGCAATCCATATATTGAATTGTGAATTTATTGAGCGCTTGACGAATGGCGTGTTGGATTTTAAGCTCCATCGGGCCTTGAAGAAGGTGCCATTTGTTGATGCTGAAGGCGTTGAGCATAAACCCGATAAACCAAATGCGATTAAATTGGAGTCTTTTTTGTTTGACGCATTGCCGCTGGCAAAGAATCCGCTGGTCTTTGAAGGAAATCGTGCCGAGCAGTTTGCGCCGATCAAAAACGCGGAGGGAGAAGACTCGCCAGAGAGCTGCCGAAAAGCAATGCAGGAGCGTGCGATTGCGTGGTATGAACAGACTGAGCGGACCTTCCCGCGATATGATGATGGTTCTCCGGCGGCGGTGATTGAGCTGTCGCCGAAACGTGCCGTTGATGCGGAAGATGGAGTGTCGTTTTTTGAAAAACGGCCGGCGATTCAATTTGGTGATTGTTTAAATTTGGAGTAAGTGAATGTTCGAAGTCCTTCCCGAAAGTGCGCATGAAAAGAAAAAGAAGGAAAAGTGGATTTATTTTCCCATTAATTTGGTGATTGATTTTTCGATATTTATCGGTTCAAATTTGCCGAGTTGGTTGCGTTCTTTTTTTGTCTCTGCAGCGAGTGTAATGGCAAACGGGCTATTGCGTCCAATTGTGCGAGTTGTGGATGCTAATTTAGCGGTTGCTTTTCCTGAAAAATCGGAAAGAGAGCGTCGTGAACTGCGGAAGCAGAATATTCGCTATATGATCGAGTTTGGATTGGATTATATGGTATTGTTGCGGCACCCGGAACAATTGAAAAAACGGGTGATTATTCCGGAATTACCGGATGCAATCTGCGCGAAAGATCAGCCTAGTATGTGGTGCTTGCCACATTTGGGAAATTTTGAAGTGTTGCTGTATATGCTTTCTTTCCTGGATAAAAAGATCGCAGCGGTGGCGGCGGCTTCAAAAAATGCGCATTTTAATAAAATAATGATGGGATCACGCACGCGCTTTGGCTTAAAAATACTGCCGGTGGCCGGTGCAGGGGTTGCCTGTATCCGCACTTTGAAAAATGCGTTTACGGTGGGGATGCTGATTGATCAGAATATCAGCCCAAAGCATGCGGGCGTTTTTGCGCCGTTCTTTGGGCTCCCTGCGACAACAAGCGTGATGCCGGCAACGCTGGCGCGCAAAATGAATGTGCCATTTTATACGGGCGCGTGTATTCGAAATGCCGAAGGCAAGTTTGAATTGTTGTTGAAGCCGTTGCCGAAAAAACTGTCGGAGTATGGTAGTGATTATGAAATAACAGTTGCAATCTTGAAGGCTAATGAGGATATGATCCGTCAGTATCCGGAGCAGTATATTTGGATGTATCAGCGCTGGAAATACCTTCCGGGAAATGCTCCGGAATGGCTGGCGAAAAAGTATCCGTATTATTCATCGCATGATAAATATGAATGCGATGAAAAGTTGTTTTTGAAAAATGAGAGATCGTGAAGGATATAAAAGCATGAAAATGGTGGGATTAGACGAATTAACGATAAAAAATATTTGTTGTGCGTGTATTATTGGCTGTAATCCAGAAGAAAGAGTGAAAAAACAGCCGATTCTTTTAACGGTGACACTTTTTTTGGATGTTCACGAAGCAGCGCTGTCGGACGATTTAAGGAAGACGGTAGACTACAGCAAGTTGTACAAGGCACTGCGGCAGCTTGTGGATGTGTCGGAATACCAGCTAATCGAGACGCTCGCGGAGAAGATATCGGAATACGCATTGAATTTTGATGATAAAATTCAAAAGGTGCGCGTGCATATTGTAAAGCCGCAGGCATTGTCCCATGCGGATTTTCCGGAACTTGTTGTTGTTCGAGAAAAATAAGATGCGATGCTCCAAAAGTCTGGTAAAAACCGGATGTGTGGCGCCTTTTTTTGGGGGAATAGAATGTAAAAAGATATTCTAAAAGAACCCGTGTCTTATGAATTGAAAAAATCCAGTTTTTTATTGCAATCTTCGGTTGTATTATTCTGAAACGAGAAGCTCTTTATCCTTCGTGAAATGGCCGCAAACCGAAAGAAAAAAAACTTCAAAAAATTTATTTGTAAGTGTATAACAACAAATATTATATGTTTTTTATGCTACCCACCCCCAAATGGTTCGCAGCATCTGAAAAACAAAAAGGATCCTATTTTTTTAACAAAACACTGCTGTCCTATTCGAGAGTCTACAAAGACGCGTAGTCGTGCGTTTTTATGTGCATGTATCTAATTGTTCATTATTTGCATGCTATTTGTATAAAATTTTGAAATTATATTTCTAAAAAAATAAACTTTGCTAGAGGGGGAGGAATGTCTCTTTTCTTTTTATTCTTTTCTGTATCTTGTGTTTTGAAAAAGAGGTCTGTATTATAAGATTGGGTCTAAATTTTTTGCATAATGGCAAATTTTGCACTTTGTATAAAAAAGCCTATGTGAAAAGTTGCCAAAAGGCTGTCGGGATATTAAATTCTTTAAATTACAATGAATATATTCTGGATTAAAAAATAGAGGACCTTATGCTTAAGATTTTAGAGCAATTGCGCGGACCGCAAAAGATGCGCGTGGTATGTAATGGCCATCCGGCTTTGCGGAAAAATTCGGCGCCAGTTGAAAACGTAACGAAAGACATCCGCGAACTAGCGGAGCGGATGATCGTTACGATGCTGAAAGGTGAAATGGTGGGTGTTGGATTAGCGGCACCGCAGGTTGGAATTAATAAGCGGATGATTGTATTACATACGTGTTTGAAAGATGGCGCAAGTCGCGCGGGGGCTACAGCAGGAGAATTGCTGCTGGAACCGCGAATGCCGATTGCGCTGATTAATCCTGAAATTGTGTCTTCTTCAGAAGAAGTTGCCACCGAAACAGAGGGCTGCCTGAGTCTTCCTGGTGTGGATGGAACCGTAACGCGTCCGGAACAAGTCGTGATTCAGGCTAGTACCCTGGATGGCGAGAATTTTCAGATCGAATGTGGCGGTTTGCTGGGGCGCTGCTTCCAACATGAAATAGACCATTTGAATGGTGTGTTGTTCTATGACCGTTTGTCAAAAACGGAACAGAAAAAAAATTATATTATAATGAAAAAGATCGAAAAGCAGGAAAAACGTCGGTTGAATTCCTGATTTAGATATAGACTGGAGTTGTGTTTTGGAGGAAATTAAGAATCCAAAAATAGCGAATGAAGTTCAAATAAATGAATTTTTAAAGACGATGTCGTATCGTCACGTTATTATGGCATTATTTACAAGCCCATTGCGTGGGGTATTGGTTGCAGGTGCGAAGAAGAATTGGATCAAGGGGATTTTGATGCTGTTTCTGTGCGGTTTTATCGCGGGGACAACGAGTGTTGTGATGCATTTTTCCGACTATGTGCAAGAAAGTAAAAACGTCATTGTTTTTGCGAGCGGGCATTTGGGTGATATTTCTTTCAAAAATGGCAAACTGCTGCATACAAAAAAGGTTCCAGAGCATGTGACGGGCTTCTTTTCGTTTGGCCGAATTGATCTATACGGTGCTGGCGAAAAAGTAGAAATGCCGGCATTAAGTATTGCTGGAGATCAATCGCGCGGAATTGTAATCAGTGATGCGGAGACTTTTTTTTGGCAGACAATAAAAGGCCGCTCGGGCGAAAATAGCATTGATAAAAGAGATACACCGGAACAGCTGTTTCTGAAAATAGAAGAATTTCAAAAAGCCGGTACGATGCCGAAAGTGTTAACGTCGGCGTTTTTATTAAAGTCTTTACCGGCTTTTGGTTTTGTTTTGGCGCCGGTGTTTGTGTTGATCATAATGACAGAATATGCCGTCTCAATGCTATTTTATACAATGCTTTTGGCGATTGTACTGAGTAGTATGCGTCGTGGTCTTTTGCATTTAGTCGGTCATTCTTTTACGATTGCGGTACATGGAATTATACCGCCGTATGTTGTGGCTTTAATTTATAGTGTTTTAATACCCGCTCGTTTTTCATTTATCCAGACCTTTTGGATTGCATTAATGGTGTATGTCATTTATGCCATCTGGGAAGCGCGGAGTAATATGAAAAAGTATGCCGGCCGATATATTATTGGTACGAAGGAGTAAAAACAGAATGAACTTTGAGCATGAAATCGCATTTATAAAAAAATGCGCGAAGATGATACAGGATATTACGGTAAATTGCTGGGAAAAATTTGATAAGATTGGTCTTCATTTTGATTTTGGGCTATTCTTTTTGTATGTTTTTTTTATTCTTGTTTTTGGGATGTCGCTGTGTTGGACGTATTCGATCGTGCGTGCTCGTCGCCGCAGCCTTTGGATCCCCCTCGTTTTAGCGATCGTTTTACCGATTATCTATCCATTCTTTTTGCTGTTTATGCTTCGAACATCCGATGAAATACGGGATCAGAAGGCTGGGAAAAGCCTCGATAAAGAAGAGAAAAAGAGAGAGAAAAAAAGAGCGAAAGAACTGAAAAATAACAATGGTGATTTGATGTCGAAAGAGTACATTCCCGAAGATAAGGCGGCGGCAGCAGCGGTTATCAAAGCGGCAACAGATAAAGTCGTTTGGAATGAAGCTTATTTTTTGGCAATGCCCAGAACTGAAAATGGCGATTTGATCGGTCCGTGGAATGTTACTTTTAATGATATGGAGATTAAGGTAGAACGTATCTTAGAGGTACAGGAAACTGTTTTGGTGGCTACCGCTGTTAATGAAAAAGATGAAAAAGTTAAATTGCGGATCCCGTACAGCAAAATAGAACGCTGGGAAGCTCTTTGATGTGAAATAGCCCGCTGTGTGAGAATGAACAGAATATATCTTTTGGCGAATGAAAAAAATATATGAATGAATAGAAAAGGAATCGTAGTTCATGTTTGACCCTGTAGAAAATAATGCGTCATTGCCGGATTTAGAAGAAAAAGTTCTTGACTTCTGGCAGACAAATAATACTTTTGAAAAATCGTTGGAACAGCGGAAAGACGCGAAACCATATGTATTTTATGATGGTCCTCCGTTTGCAACAGGATTGCCACATTATGGGCATCTTCTTGCCGGTACAATCAAAGACGTTATTCCACGCTATCAGACGATGCGCGGGCGCTATGTGGAACGTACCTTCGGCTGGGATTGTCATGGGCTGCCGATTGAAAGTCTGGCGCAGGATGCTTTGGGATTGGCCGGCGCACCCGCAATTGTGAAACGCGGTGTGGATGTTTTTAATGAACAATGCCGTTCGATGGTTTCAAAGTATGTCCATGAATGGAAAACAACCGTTACGCGAATGGGGCGCTGGGTTGATTTTGATCACGGTTATAAAACGATGGATGCTAAATTTATGGAGACCATTTGGTGGGTTTTCCAACAGCTGTGGAAGCAGAATCGTATCTATAAAGCATATCGAATTATGCCATATAGCTGGAAATTGAATACCCCGCTGTCCAATTTTGAAGCAAACAGCAACTATAAAGATGTTCAAGATCCCGCGGTTACAATTCGTATGAAGGTGACTGAGGGTCTGGAACGTATCCCCGGATCCAAAGGCATGACTGTTTATGTGATTGTCTGGACGACAACGCCGTGGACTTTGCCTGAAAATTTAGCGGTTTGTCTTGGACCAAATATCGATTATTGTTTGGTAAAAGATGGTGATAGCAGCGATGCGTATTTAATAGCGAAAAAACGAATTCATGCGTATTATAAATCGGCGAAGGATTATACGATTATCGGCGAAGCAAAAGGCGCTGATTTGAAGGGCTGTCGTTATGAGCCTATCTTTCCCTATTTTGCAAAAGAACGTCCCAATGCATTCCGTTTCCTGAATGATGATTATGTTACTACCGAAGATGGTACCGGTATTGTGCATATCGCACCAGCTTATGGTGAAGACGATTATCGTATCTGTCGCAAAGAGGGAATTGAACTGGTGGATGGTCTGGACAGCGATGCTAAATTTACTTCGGCTGTTCCTGATTATGAGGGAATTCAGTGCAAAGAAGCCGACAAGGCTATTATCAAGCATTTGAAACAAAATGGTAAGCTGATTAAGCAGGAAACAATTATGCATAGCTATCCGTTTTGTGAGCGCACGGATACGCCGTTAATTTATCGTGCTATCGATGCATGGTATGTAAAAGTGGAGGATATGCACGAGCGCTTGCTGAAAAGCAATGAGCAGATCCACTGGATGCCGGAATATGTCGGGGAGCGTCGTTTTAAAAATTGGCTTGCGGATGCGAAAGATTGGAATATTAGCCGGAATCGTTTTTGGGGCTCTTGTATTCCTTTGTGGATTAATATCGAAGATGATACGGATATTATTTGCATCGGGTCGGTTGAGGAACTTGAAAAACTGTCCGGTCAGAAGGTAACCGATCTGCATAAGCATTTTATTGATAAGATCGAGATTGTGCGTGACGGCAAACGTTATCGCCGTACACCGGAAGTACTGGATTGCTGGTTTGAGAGCGGCTCAATGCCGTATGCGCAGCATCACTATCCGTTCGAGAACAAAGAAAAAGTGGAAAAAAACTTTCCCGCCGAGTTTATTGCAGAAGGACTGGATCAGACACGCGGGTGGTTCTATACGCTGGTCGTTATTTCAACCGCGCTTTTTGATAAACCGGCTTATCGCAATGTTGTGGTGAACGGCTTGGTGCTGGCTGAAGATGGCAGAAAAATGTCCAAACGCCTGAAAAATTATCCGGATCCGATGAATGTGATTCATAAGTATGGTGCTGATGCCGTTCGACTTTGTATGTTGACTTCCCCCGTTGTTCGCGCGGAAGATTTTCGTTTTAGCGAGTCTTCTGTGAAAGAAGTGCTTCGCGCGGTTTTGCTGCCGCTTTGGAATGCTTACAGCTTTTTTGTTACGTATGCCCGCGTGGATCATTGGGAGCCCAAAGATAATATTGCCCAACCACCGAAAAACCCGTCGAATGTGCTGGATCGCTGGATTCTGTCTCGATTAGAAACAACGGTTGAAGACTTGCGCGAAAGCTTGGATGGTTATGATTTACAGAAGGCCGCCAATCGCTTCACCGGCTTTATTGAAGATTTGACAAACTGGTATATTCGCCGCAGCCGTCGTCGTTTTTGGAAGAGCAGCAACGATACGGATAAAGCAGAAGCCTATCAGACTTTGCATTATGTGCTCGTTACCTTTTGTAAGTTGGCATGTCCTTTTATTCCCTTTGTTACAGAGACGATTTATCGCAACTTGCGAACGGAAAATATGCCGGAATCGGTACATTTATGTGATTATCCGGAAGTGGATGCGGGAATTCAGGATCGTGCGTTGAATGCTCGTATGGCGCGCACCATGAGTGCGGTGTCTTTGGGGCGTTATTTGCGTTCGCAGACATCCATGAAAGTGCGTCAGCCATTAGCATCGGTGATTCTGGTATCGGCATCGGAAGAAGTGCGCAAAGACTTAGATGCGATGTCTCAGGTAATTGCGGATGAATTGAATGTGAAGGCTGTTATCATACGTGCCGATGAAGAAGAGCTGGTTACGTTAAGTGCAAAGCCAAATCTAAAGAAACTCGGCCCAAAATATGGCCGTCAAATGAAGGATGTCCGTGCTGCAGTTGCGGCTTTGACGAGTCGTCAGGTTGCGGATATTCGCAATGGTGGAAGTGTTTGCTGTACATTGTCGACTGGCACAGAACTTTGTTTAAGGGCTGAGGATGTGTTAATTGAGCGCGAAGAACGCAACGGTATGACGGTTGCGAATGAGGGTGATATTACGGTTGCGTTAAATACGGCCCTTACCCCGGAATTAATTCGTGAAGGCTGGGCTCGTGAAGTTGTGAGTAAATTGCAGAATTTGCGAAAAGAGCTTGATTTTGAAGTAACAGACCGAATCAGTGTTGTTTATAAAGGCACGAAAGAAGTAGAAGAGGCTATTGCCGATCAGACAGAATATATCTGTTCTGAAACCCTTGCTTTGCATTTGGATAAGGGAGATAAGGAAGATATGCAGGAAGTGGAAATGAATGGTGTGAAGGCCTCTTTTTCTTTGAAACGCTGTTTAATTTAATATTCGTTTTTGAAATGTAGCGTGTTTTGAAAAGAATGCAGCGTTGCAAATGGATAGAAAAGGGAAAAGATGGCTACAACATATAAATGTCCGCAGTGTCAGGCTGTTCTAACTTTAGAAGCCCCCATGGAGTCATTGACTTGTCCCAAATGTAAGATTAAGATGGTTGTGCAGTCAGAAAGTCGCGAAAAGAATCTTAGTATGAATTGCGCTGATGGGCAGGATATAATGCTTTCTAATTCTTCGGCTTCAGGTAATGCTGGGGATACGGTGTCGGCATCCTTGCCGATATTACCCAACGGGGGGCGCAAATTAAAGGTAGCTCGTCCGATTGCCGCCGGTGTTTTGTCTAATATCCATTCTGGAAAAATAAATACGCATACTGTTAAAGCAAATGCGGGCGAAACAACGTCGGTGACGTCCTTGAATTTTGCTGGAAAGGATGGTGTGCGTTGTGGAAAGAGAAGAATGCCGCATTTTGCGGGGGGGGCTATTCCAGGGATGCCTGGATATGCAGATTCTGTGGAAAGCTTATCTTCGGATGATTTTTATTCTGGCAATGGCGCGATGTCTGTTGAAATAGACAAGTTGTTGGAGACGGCACGGCGTCAGGCTAAGAAGGAGGGCGAGCTTGCTTTGGAAGCAGCAAAGCTGAAAGCCGATAAAATTTTATTGGATGCCGACGCAAAGGGCAAAGAATATATCGCGGAGTTGCAGCAACAGGCAAATGAACAGGTGAAAGCAAGAGCTCTTGAGGCGGAACGGGATATTGAGAAGCAGCAGCAGGCAAAAAAAATCGCCATCGAGCAAGAACTTCTGGATTATAAGAAAAAAGCGACTGCAAAGATGGACAGCGAGTTGCAAGCGGAACAAAAAAAGAGATTGTCAGAAGCAGAAAAACAAGCTTCTGAGATGCTGAAAAAAGCGGCATTAGAGTGCCAAACAGCAGAAATAAAACGTCAGAAATTGGAATGTGTTTCGAAGGAACTTCTTGAACTAAATACGCAGAATCAAGCTAAAATTGTGGATATGCAGAAAGAGATTGCGCTTCGGATAACTCAGTTGGAAGAACAGCAAAAAAAGGCAGACCTGGCAGTACAAGAAGAAGAAAAAGTAGCAATAAAGCTTGAATCTCAGCAGAAACAGGTCGAAATTCGGTTGAGATCTCTTCACGAAAAGGAAGAAAAAATTATAACACTCATAAGGGATGCCGAAAAGAAGGGGCTGAATGTTATTCAGGTGCCCGATGAAAAAGAACTGCAGAAACTACAGGAAAAATTAAAAGAAGCTGAAGAAAATCTGCTGCTCCTGCAGAAAGAATCAGAAAAGAAATTGCGGACTATGCAGACGCAGGCAGAACGTCAAATTCTTGACTATCGGAAAAAACAAATTGATGTAAATGCAAATCAGACAAAAAATCATCTTATTCGTATAAATATGATGGTTCTTCTTTGGTTTTATTGTTTGATTATGGGGATGAATAATACGGGCTGGCAAGGGGTGTTGTCTTGGTTTGCACTCGTAATTATTACCGGAGGCCTAGCGGTGGCTGTTTATGCCATGAAAAAAGCTTTTGCAGTGTTGATACAAAAGAAAAATCAGGCAGCGTCTCTCAACAAGAATCCGAACAAGGATCATGAAATGGAGCCGGGGGGCGTAGCACAGAATGAGAAAAGATGCTTGTTTGTAAAAAAAATAGCGGAGCAGGCATCCGGAAGTGAACCCCTGATAAACGATGAGTCCGCGCTGAATGAAGTATCTGATTTGGCAAAGAAAACATCAGATTTACGGAAGATGTCGTCCGATTTGTTAAAAGATCCTTCACTGCACGTTCTCAAAAAAGAAGAGAGCCCGCTGAAAAAGAAACCCCAGGCAACGCTGCCTAAAGTGCTGAAAAAACCGGATGGCAAAGACGAAAAAGATAAAAATATGAAACTTCGCCTAGCAATGATGAAGCGTAAAGCAGAATTAAATCAGAAAAAAATAGGGAAAAGCAGATCCACTGCTTCGGAAAAACGTTGATCTGAAAGAAATAATTCTTTTTATATTTTTTGTACCAGGGGCATTTATACATGATGGATTTGTTGTTCAGTTATTTGGAATTAACGGCGCTGGCGTTGATGGGAATCGTTCTGCATGTATATCGCCATGCCTTTGGCCGTGCTCCGCTGTATATGCTGCTTGGAATGTATTTTGTTTTTGGAATGCTGGCGGATATGCCAATGCTCTATGCAACAAATGTCCAAGAACAAATGTTTGGCGGTTTGGGATACGGAATGATCTGGCTGCCATTCCTGCTTATCCTGATTATGATTTATGAGCTGGAAGGCACCCTGGAAGCACATCGCTTTATATTGGGAATCTGTTTGGTCGTCCTTAGCTTTTTTGTTCTAATGTGGATTGTTTTTGGTAACTATACCCAGGAAAACTTCTGCTATTATCAAGATTTTAATGTCTTTGCAAATAATTTTTGTATCGGACAATTTGATCTAAACTTATTAATCAATACCAGTATTCATATTTTAATCTATATCCTAGTGCCGGTATGTTTTCAGGGTCTGCGCAATATTAATATGCCGTATGGGGTTTGTTTGTATGGAAGTTTTTCGGTCTTCATTGTGTTGAATGAAGCCGTGATGGTTTTCTATTCTTTCTTCCACGGCGGTAATTACACAATTGCACTCGTTGGTGACTGGAACTGGTTTATGCGCATGCTTTGTATGGGGTGGCTTAGCTTGGTGGGGCATTTTTATTTGTGGTGTAATCGTCCCATTTCTGTTGAACACCGGGAAACATGGGGATTCGTGCTTGATTTCGCTGGGTATTTTCATAATGCAAATACGATGCGACAGTCTATTCGCGAGTGGGCGGAACGTTATCAGTTGGTTATTAACAATAGCAGTGATGCTATTTTCATTGTAACGGAAAGCTGCGATATTCTGAATGCAAATCCGGCGGCACTGAAACTCATTGGTAAACAGGTCGAAGATAAAAGATTTGTATTAGAACGCTTTCTCTTCCAAGAGGATGGTAAGAATTGTCTGTGGAAAAATATTTGGGATCAGCTGAATTTTGAGGATGCAGGTGTTCCTACGCTGTTATTAAATAATCTTTCAATGATTATACCAAATCGCGCTAAAATGGATATAGATATTAGTGTGTCTCCCGGCCGCATTGATGGGGAGGAAGTAGCTGTGGTTATTATTCGTGATATCACAATACAGAAAGAGGCGGAGCGTCGCAAACAGCAGCGCCAGGCGCAGATGATGCATTCGCAGCGGTTGGAGTCGATTGGCGAATTGGCTGGTGGCGTGGCGCATGATTTTAATAATTTGTTGCATGGTATCCAGGCCAATGTAGAGGGGCTACAGAATCATTGGATTATAACAGGAGAGCCGAGAGCCCTTTTGGATAATATCGATATCGCATCGAATCGGGCCGCGGGGCTGATTGAGCAGTTGTTGGGGTTTGCTCGAAAGGGTAAGTTCCGGGACGAAGTTCTGGATGTCGTGCAACTCCTGGAACAGACCGCAAAATTATTCAAGCCGGTAGCAAAGAACGTGACGCTTAAAATTTTAACGGATCCGACGCCGATGTTAATCCGCGGAGATTCTGTGCAGCTGGAACAGGTTTTTTTGAATATGCTGATTAATAGCAAAGACGCACTGGAAAAACGCGAGAAGGAGAAGAAGATCGTGGTGCGTGCCGAAGTTGCAAATGATAGTATGCCTGGTTGGGAAAAACGTTTGGAAACGAAAGAAATATCTGAAAATTTTATCTGTATCCGAATCAAAGATAATGGCTGTGGAATTTCGGAAAAAGTTCAACAGAAGATGTTTGATCCATTTTTTACAACAAAGGAAGCCGGAAAGGGCACGGGCATGGGGCTGGCCATGGCTTATGGCTGTATTGCAAAGCACCACGGCTGGATCTATGTGGTATCGACACCTAATGTAGGCTGTGAAATAGCCGTGTTCTTGAAACGATATGAGAAAAATGCCGATGGAAAAACTGAAAAAAAGAAAAACTGAAAAATGATTAACGTCTTTTTCTCTTGAAAAACATAAAAAACGGAATCCCAGCAAATATCAGATTTTATAAATAGAACGTTATTTGAATATTCGCTAAAGGATTGGGGCTATTAGAAAATTTTCCAAGGAGTATCAATGACATAGTGGTAAAACGATTTGATATTCATTGTAGATTCCTTTCATAATAAGGGCCTAAAAAGAACCATTGGTTAACGTTTTAGGCCTTTGTTATGGGGACATTATTTAAAATAATGTATGCTGATGTAATATTCTGAAAGTGGGCTAATACGTGCATTATTCTTTGATCACTCCAAGACGTTGAAGAAACAACCGGTCTCGGGCTGTTGTTTCGGTTGACCAACGACGTGTGCTAGCATTTGCTTTTACTGGGATTGTTTCGATGCAATCAAACCAGTCTAATATTTGGGCTAAAGAATGTTGTTCTAACCATTTTTTTATTTTTTTGTGATAAAACACCGACCAAGTCCAACGAATTGTACAAACTGACGTCCACGTAGACTGTCTGGATACCATGTACGAGGCTTTCGTCTGTTAAACGATCCTTTTTGATCTGCAAAAAACTCACCAGTCGATTTTTAACAGCCAGGTTTTGGCATGTTTGGTTTCCAGGGAAAATACCACGGTATTTCGGGCAACGACTTCGCCGGTAAAACAATCGGTTGCGCTAACGGCCCGATGCGGCAGGGTAATTTTCCAATGACCTCCGTTACCGACCGAATAGAGTAAATACGGATTTTGGTAACGTACCAACCGGCCCAGTCCGGTCAGGCGGTGAACCCCCGCCGCCTGAAAATAGTCGGCAATCTGCTTACCCCGTGTTATCGGGATTGCCGCAAAACTGACCGAGCCACCGGCAGACAGTTTTTTGCGAACAGACGCAATCTTATTGTTATCGGCATAATGCGATATTACTTCAACCTGAGGTTCTTCGGAATAAACCCGCAAGTTTTCCTGAAGTACATTTTTCCCGATATTCAGAGAAAGCTTACCGTATTTTTCATGATTGACAACCATTTTGAATGGACCAATTTCATGTTTGAGTTTTAATCCAGTCAATTTACTCATGGCCTGATCGGAAAATTTATCTTTCGTCACCAATCCCGGCGCATAAACCCATACAACGTGATTTGTCGGTGAAAGTTTACGTTTAAGCGCGATACGTTCCTCCGGTGTAAGAGTAAAAGCGTTCAAAAAAAACACCAGCTTATAATTGTTTTTTGAAGTAAGAAAATCCCACAGCGACATTAGATCGAATGGAAACCCTGATGCATACATCGCCAGCAACGTGGAATCCATCAGCATGTAATGCAATCCCCACTGCTGCTTCCGAGTTGGAAATCCATTTAAACCAGTTTCCCGAAAATTACAAACCACAGCAGCTTCATTCGGACAAAACGGCGGATGAGCCTGGTACAACTGTTTCCACACGGCAATTCCTTTCTTGATCGAGTCCAGCATTGCCGGAGTGTTAAACCAGCAATGTTCTCCTTCTTTGTGCCAGACATGGTAAAACTGAATACCGCTGCGATTGAAAAACATATTGGCGAAATCCCGAAGTACAACAGCAGTTTCCTCGTCGGGCGTTTTTGCGCTGATTAATTTGCGATTGCCATCACCCACAGCCACACTGGTACGAATGTCAGCCTCTGAAATTGCTAATTTCCCATACCTGGCTGCCGTTAACGGAATATTGCGTGGCATTCCGCTCTGCCCCACTCCACGAAACCGTGTAGGATAAGGATAGGGCGAACTGATAAAATCGATATTCGGAGAACGAAGTACTCGTTCCGTACTACCGGCATTGCTTCCCGCTTGCGGATAAATAGAGCCTATCATGTAGCCGAAATACGCTCCTACCAAACGGTGAGGGAATTCTTCTTTTAACGTGCCTGCCATACTCAACAGCATATTAGCAACCTCCTGCTGATGGCAACAGTAATAATCCAGCAGCTGACGTTCCGCCGTTCCAGGATTGAGCAGATAGCCTTTGTGCGCAGTACGAGCTGCTTTGCCGGGAACCAGTGCAGTTTCTAACGTAACATCCGGTTGATGCCAGGCACGTTGAAGTTCAGCATTGGTATGATAATGCTGCTTCAGAAAAAGCCGAAAGGCTTTCGTCATAGCCTTACCGGTATCCGGCATATCTTCCGTCATGCCGAAATAGTGCCATTCGGAATAGACTCCGTAAGAAACCCGAAACCCGGCAACTTTGTTTTTCCAAGGCTGACTACGAATATATTCCGCAATGGCCTTCAGATAACGTCGAACTTCAGCCTTAAACGGTTCTGAAGCCATCGAAGGTGCAATCAACCGCTGTTGCTGATGATCGCTCGTATTGGCTTTCCCGGTTGCATAACCAATTCCCTCGTTAGGCATATATTTAAGCAGTTTTCCTACACTGTTATCCAGCCGGAAATTTATAATCACATAGCTGTCCGAAGCTAAATGAAGAATACGGCGGACAGTATGGTCCATCTTTGTGAAATCATATTTTCCCGGCTCAAGCAGCATATCCTGGCTCATCATACAACATTCAAAAAGTCGTACTCCACAATGGTTCATTTTCATGATGATATCGGCGGATTCCGTTACATCCGGATTCATGGTTAAATAGGAAACCGGCGGCAGGGCCTCATTATTCACTTTTATTCCGGCAATCATACCGGAATGCACAATTTTCGCCGAGAGCTCCGGCAATTTTTCCAAGCCGGAAGGCAAATTATAAGCACCTGGAGACTTGGCTGAAGCCCCAGGTAGAATTTCTATACTGAATACCTGATTCGGCTCTGTGGCCGTAGCGATACTACACACCATCCCCAGACTAATTCCGACTATAAAGACCTTTTTTAAAATAAAAAAGTAATTATTTAGTCTCATAAAGTTGTTACGTCCGAAAAAATCCGATATTTTTTCGGACCTATTCTTCTGTTGTTCTTGTTTCATCATTCTTTTTCAGACCTCATTTATTGACTGAATCTCTGGCCATGTAATTGTTTTTCTGTTTAGATTCCAATGGTTCTGGCTAGCTGAAAAACGAACTGCTATGCCAAGTAATTTTTCCAAGCAACCTGTAGCGATGCGCGTTTCTGATCTTTCACTCATGTCTATTCAACCTCGACTTTTTGAAACTAAAGTTTTGTATAAAAAACATAAAGGACTCTAGTCTTTAAAGTAATGTATGCTAATGGAGCTACCTGTTATCATTTTCGTAACAGCTCTGCTAGTGCATCGGCCTCGTTGCCATAGTAAAATAACCATGAACTGTGCAGTGGAGCATTGAAACTGAATTGTCTAACCCCACGGGCAATAATTTTTCCGGAGAAAACATCCAAGACATCGGATGTTTTCGGCAAATTGATTGTTTTCTGTCCGGGCGTCCGGGCGTGCAACGTATAAAATGCTGCATTTGCATCCATTGGATCGAGGTTGTTATCATATAAATAAACTCCGCTCGTTTGAGCCCAATTGCGTAAAAATTCTGTCGAAAGGTTATAGGCGCCGCAAAATACTGACCGAGCGTCGCCAATTGTGGTTTCCGCGAGACCGACACGATCACTTTCAACATAATTGGCCAGCATTTTGACACTATTTTGAGGGGGAACATAAAACAACGGCTCAATTGCCGCGGTCGTAACTCCCATAACTTGATTGCTAGACAATTTCAACGCCGGAATTTGCGGATGTTCGAAAGCCTTCAGCTCAATACCAGTCAAAGTTTTCATGTTCGCTGAATCATTGCGATTGTTACGGTAATAACCTGGAGCATACAACCAGAACAATGTTGTATGATGCGTTTGCAGTTTCTTTACTGCAGCCAGAAGCTTGTCGTCATACGCGTAACAATTCAGAAACATGTAGAGCTTGTAATCTCCCGGATTGTCCGCCAGATCCTCAAACAGCAAATAATCCACTGGGGCTCCCATACGAGAAATATTGGTCAATTGCCAGGTGATTGAATCTCCAACTACCCGTAATCCGCCTGTCAGTACCCGATGCGGTTTGCCGTTTGCGCTATAGTACTGGCGGTAGCGTGACTTGTCAGAAAGTCCGCAGGCTGCTACGTATTTCGGTGACTTCTCGCTGACTACTACCGCAATTTCGGCATGACGGGTAACATGATGATCAATGGCGAACTGACCACTTTCCACGATTGCGTTGAGTGCCGGAACCAGCGCAGGTAACGCAAAGTCTTCTGTGCTTGCAAGGCTGTACATCATTATCGGTTGAAGTCTGGCAAGTGCAATACCAAAATTCCGTCGGCAAAAATTGAGACTTTGCTGCGGATTAACCGCTTGATATTGCGAATCGGTGAAGCGTTCCTGTATTACCCCATTGTTTGTTCTAGTATCATCCTCAATGAGGGAAATGATTCCATGGTTTTTCAACGATTGAAAGGGCTTCATATCCGCGCTAGTATCGCCGGGACGACGCACACGGTAGGATTGCGGAGACATCAGAAAATTGAGAGATCCCGCTGCGGCATTCAGCAAATATTCCAGCGCATAATGACCGCGCATCTGGGAATAGTAACCGGATGAAATATGGAATGTATAGCCGTAGTAACTGCCAATTACTTTAGTATCTCCGACAATATTCCGGGCTTCACGACAGAGTGCGGCCAATGTATCCGCAATCATAAAACTATAAAAATCGCTGTATGCTAGAACTGGCAAATGTGCCGATGAGTTAAGAAGTACCGCATTGCCATCTCCGGCCAGACGTTCCGCAGTAGTTGGAATCGGAGTCGATGCAGAAAGAATGGGGTAATGCTTTTTTAGGTATTCACGGAACATTGTCCGTGCTGGCGTTGAATAGTCCGGCAATGAGTGCTTACTCCACGGCCACCCCAGCCATTCGGTAGTGTCTCCGCCGGTAATTCGGTACCCCATAATCCGGTTGCAATATCTGGAATTTTCACAATATTGGATTGCATGGCGCATGGCTTCGATTAAATCTTTACGTGCCTTCCGGGAAGCAAATGAAAACATGACACGATCGCCGGAAAGTGTACGATGTTCATTGGCTGTTATTTCTTCCTTGTGACGGACAAACCACTCTTTCGGCATATCCAGGTTAATATCAATTAGCAGCAACGCATCTGGATTATACCGATAACAGGCCTCTACGGCCCGGTCAAAACAGCCAAAGTCAAACTGCTGCTCTCCTGTCCACCAGCCGTTAGTGTATACCGTGCGTACATTTACGCGAGCTGCACTGAAGAATTGTGAAAGACTACCATAGCAACTTACATTACCGCAGACGGCATAGAATGGTTTGCCATCCCGACAGAACTGCATTCCGGAAGGGGTACGCATTGTTCCGAAACGGATTTTCGTAGCCGGTTTAGGCTGTGCCTGGAATAGAATATCCAATTGAAAAGCTTGAGATTCATTTCCCGGAAGCGTCATAGGTATCAGGGTTAAATGGTATCTGCCGGTCGGTAGGAAGCGGGGAGCAAGCCATTCACATCTGGCTTCCCAATGTTGCGTATCACTTTTGTGGATTCCGGAGGTTGAGATTACGCAATGTTCGCGCCATCGACAAATGCCGTCACAGTCAGTTAACGTCACATCGAGAGGCAGGGATTTCGGCAATGTCTCGCCGATAAATTTGAGTATAAGTGGAGATCGTTTTCCCGCTTTTACTTGATCTCCTTCCAAATGCAACTCCAGGGGGCGAGCTTGAACTGCGTAATCAATATAACGGATACGGTGTTTCCACGGAGCTCCGGGTGGAGGATCAAGTGTTACGACCGGTTCCCAGCTTTTGTCATCAAAACCCGGCAGCATCCAGTCCGAGGTTCCGATTTTCTTTACTACTAGTGATTTAAACTTCCCGTCTGTGTTAATTCGTATAATTTTACCATCAACGTCTTTGATAAAAAGCTCTCCCAGCACCCCCCCACTGCTGCGGACATTCTGGTAAACGATGGCCAGAACATTTTCTCCCGGATGGAAATATTTCGAAGGAATCTCGGCCTGATTCGGCTTGCGCCAGCTGTTATTATGGACGATTTCATGTCCG
>JBAYAV010000019.1:0-18337 GCA_041669565.1 Lentisphaeria bacterium | reverse complement strand
GGACCCAGATCGCCATCCAAAGCGCGTTTATGATCCTGGGAAGACGCAAGCGGCAAAATGGTATTACCATCACAAAGTGCAATAATAGAGGCTTCTTCGCCTTTTAAGCATTCTTCGATAACGACTCGGTAGCCGGCATCTCCGAAAGAACCCGCAAAACAGCTTTTCACGGCATCTTCGGCCTCTTCGAAATCTTCGGCGACCATCACGCCCTTGCCGGCAGCCAGACCATCTGCTTTTACAACAATTGGCATTCGATGCAAACGCAGATAATTAATCGCGTCCTTTTCATTTTCGAAAACACCGGCTTCTGCAGTCGGCATACCATGTTTATTCATAAAATCTTTTGCAAAAGATTTACTGCCCTCAAGTTGAGCCGCATATTTATCTGGGCCCACGATCCGCAGTTTGCGTTCCTTAAAGACATCAACGATACCATCACAAAGAAGGGCTTCAGGACCAACCATTGTTAGTTCAATATTGTTTTTTACAGCGAAATCGGCTAATTCATCAGGCGTTTTTGCATCCACACAAATCGCATTTTTCATTCCCGGATTTCCCGGTGCACAAAAAAGTTGATCACAAAGGGGGCTTTGCATCATTTTCCATGCTAATGCATGCTCTCGGCCACCACCGCCAATTAAAAGAATATTCATTTGAACTCCTGAACTACACAATAATAATAAAATAAAAAGAAATCATTTATAATTTAATACTTTTAAATAAAAAAGACTCTATAATCGCCCCTAAAATTAAAAATTATGAATCTTCTTCAAGATTCATGAAGGAACATTTCCCGACTCTAAAGATTAAATAGGATAAAAATAGCAACATTTTCCGACCGCACAAAATTAAAAGAGTGCCTTAATTTTTTTCTCACGCATCGTTCATGATCAACGGCCATTCACGCAAGTCTTAAAACAAAAGCTTTTCGCGAGCTTTAAAACAAATAGAGACGACCGCCGTGCGTCTCTATTTAATACACGACAGCTAAATGGAGTGATTTTAAGTGTATACCCCCATTTTACTTTATCTATTTTTGAGTGATTTCTGCGCGAGTCTATTTTCAGATCATTTCCATACAACATTTCGGACACACGGCTAAATAGGATTAGAAGTTATTTCGTCTAATTTTTTTTATTATTGTGCAAGCTCTTCTTTGATAACTTTTGCGACTTCAGGGCAATGAAGTATATATCCCAACTCAGCAAACTGGATTGCTCGGGCGCCGGCATTTTTAACAATTTGGATCTCGCTGCGTATGCGTTCCGGCGACTTAGCATGGATTCCATTCTGCCACATGGAATCAAAACCAATAAAAGGCGCCCCAATTGATTTTGAATGATAGCGATTCTCTTGTTTCACGACAAAACGCGCATACTTTTCAATTTTATCATAACTCCAGTACGGTTTAAAAAACCATGAAACGGTTTGTCCGCAATAATCAACATTACATTTATTTCCATAAAGAGGGTTCGGTAAAAAAGTCGGATATATATGACAAGATATTTCAATTTTACGAGCTTTGGAAGCAGCGTATTCTTTTGCATAATCAACCATATCGTCATAAAAATCGATCAAAGCCTGTTCGAAAAACTGATCCTGTGCTTCTTTTTTAGAAATAGACGGATTGATATGTTCTGCTAATAGGCGTTTTGCAAGAGGCGTGAAACTGGCATAGTAGTTTCGATAGCCAACAAAATCCAGTGCAATACCCTGGTATCCGTGAAGAATCAATGTTTGTATGCGCATTTTATTTTCTTCTTTCACAAATGGATGTAAAAATTCGGGACTTTTACAATATAGAATTTCATCGCCGCGTTTGCCGCTTAATGGCTCCCCGCCCCGTTGATAATCCGATTTATTTTCCATGTTTAATTTTGATTCTTCCGGTGTCATTTTTTGGGAGTAGGACCCCGAAATCACCAAAGGCGCATACGCTTTCAAGCCATATTTACGAGCATAATAGATCAAGTCATACCAATTTTTATTAACATTCCATATAATCACATTGAATCCCAATTCCTTGGCAGCACGAACGGCAGTTTCAATATCGTTCTTGGTTTTTTGTGGCATAGACCATACCCACACGGATTTTTGCTGGAGAGAACAAGGAGGTTTTTCGGAAAAATTAAGATATGCATAAACATCATAATTATGGGAATCAACAGTCCCCATTTCAGGAAATGACAAATAATGCGCATGGGCCGGCAATTGTTTCGTAAAGTAACGGGATTGTACTGAAAAGCGCCACTTCTTTTTATTTGCCGGCGGCAGCTTTTGAGTTGTAAAATTCTTCAGAGACTCAAAGGGGATCTCCACTTCTACTGTCCAGGCATTGTCAAAGTCATCATCCTTATTGAGAGTCCCATCAACATCAACCGCTACTTTCAATCCCTCTATATTAATATCTTCCCTGAAAAGCCCATTTTGACGGAAAAAAGTCAGCCCATTAAAATTTATATTTGGGATGCTCTGAATACCATCGAATATTGTTCCCAGAGGATTAATATGCAATTCCAGGATATCGACGCCATCACCATCTGGATCAAGAAAAAGTTTAACAAACATTTCACTTTTTTCTCCAGAATATTGAAAAAATGGTTTATCGCGTATTTTTTCTTTGCCCCAAATTACCGGATTTTCAAAACGATAACCGAGATAAAGATTTTTTTCATCATAAACCATGCTAACGCTATTTGCATAATTTGTCGGTTCCCCTGACGCCATATCATTCATTTGTACTTTCGGAGCGCGTTGCCAAAAGACCTCGTCTAAATGGCCGTCAAGGACCATTTCTTGGGAAGAAATTTTGCAGCATGAATATTCGGGAATCGATTGATTTGCCGACGCTGCTAAAACAAACGAAAAAATAAAGATAGGAATACAAAAAAAAGTTTTTTTAAAAAGGTTGTTGATAAAGGATTGCTCCCAGCAGGAGAAAAACTTTTTTTGGATATTCCACAAATTTTGAATCCTATAATCACTCACAACAAGACTCCTTTTAAATTTTTTGTCAAATTTATTTTCTTCTCCGCACTTTTTATACCTGTATTACTTTATCAGCATTTCATCCTAATCCTTTATTCGCCCCCCCTTTTCATTCCTTTTGATACTCCTTTTCACAAAACACTACTTTAAATCCTCCGGATCCAAAAGGCAAGGAATTTTAGATTTTGTCATTGCGTATTTCACCGCGGCTTTTGCCAATATTTCAGTCGGGTCAATAAAAGGGACATTCATATCGCCATTCGTCAACACAAGCGGAATTTCAGTACAGCCTAAAATAATAAGTTCTGCGTGATTTTTAACAAGTTCTTCCGCGGCTTTTAACAATAGAATTTTAGGCTCTTCACGAAATCCAGCCTTAATTCCTTTTTTTCCATAGATTGCTTCCATCACGAGCGCCGTCTGGGAATTTGCAGACGGAATCAGGAGTTCGATATTTTTTCTTTTTAGGGGAGCTTTATACACCCCCGAGCCAACAGTTCCAGAAGTTGCAAGAAGCCCCACCCTTTTGATATCTGGATTTTTTTGAACAATAAAATCCGCTGTTTCTTCAATCATGCTCAATATTGGAGTTTTGATATACTGCTGTATCACCGGCAAAAATACATGAGCGGTATTGCATGGTACAATAATAAAATCCGCACCGGAATCCTTAAGCTTTTCCGCCGTCGCCAACATCGCAACACTAGGGTCTTCATTTTTTCCAGCCAATGCGCCAGTCCGATCTGGAATTTGTGGATTGTTTTCGATAACAATCTTCAAATGATCTTGATCACAGCAAGCGGGCGTATTCTTCACTATTTTATCGAATAAATCAACCGTGGCCGCGGGCCCCAATCCACCAAGAATACCGATTGTTCCTCTTTTTTTAGGTTTCAAAGAAGAGCCATGAGCATCAGAAATCAAATTTTCAGCAAGCGCCTCATTACAATCCAAGTAATTTTTCTGTGGATAATATTGCCTTTCGATCAGCGGCAATTCTGTCATTCCTGACAGGATGATATCGGCCCCCTTTGAAAATAAATGCTCGCAAGCTCGTCGAATCAATTCTCCTGATTTTCTGCTACGATGTCCTCTCGTTACTCCTTCTGCACCATAAAGGGCCTCCATCACTGCATTTTCCTGTATGTTTTTATCCGGATAAATAATATCAAGGCCCTCTTGACTAAATTGCTCTTCAAACACTTTTTCCCTCATCGCAAAACAGGTTGTAAGCAAACCGATTTTACCTGTCCGAGGCCATCTTTTTTTAATTGTGGCAATAAGGATGCCCACATTATCAGCAACGGGCATTTGTAGCGCATCACGAATGGATTTCACAGAACTATAATGGAGAAAATTGGGTATAAGAATTTTATCTACTCCCCCCTTTTTCAATTCCTTTGCCGCCTGATAAAGAGACAGCATTTGATGAGCCTGATCATCCTTTTTGGGGGAAGCATCTTCAAACTGGTTTTCTCTGCGCCTCTGTTTCAAGGCTGTGCCTATAATAATATCAACAAGATCAACTTCAGCACAGCTGAACTTTTTCTGTTTTATCGCTTTAGAATAAATATCCGCAATTGCCAAGGGGCACACGCTCCCGACAATTCCAATTATAAGTTTTCTATCTTTCATGAAAAACAAATCCTATTTATATCACATCACAGAAGAGCATCAAAAGAGACTTTGAAACAATATATTACCATAAATTGCTTTTTGTTTCAGCCAAAAACAACTTTATAGAACAAAAAGCTCATACTCAAAAGATGGAAAGAAACAAACACCACAATTTTCCCCATTACAAAAGTATATTCCTTTCGTATGCTACATTAAAATTAAATCAAAGGAGGTCGATTCGATTATATGTTGTAACCTAAACTTTTCATTTGTTTGAAGTAACTACAGCTTTTTACTGCACCGTTTAACTGTCGGACTTTTAAAAAAATTAAACGCCAGTTTTTCAATGTTTCGGTATTTATTGCAGAAATGGCATAATCGTAATAATCAACCATGTTTTTTGTGTTATACAAAAGTTGTTTAGGAGCTATTAATTTGAAATACTTTTGCGCGATGGTATATTCGAAAAACAAACACTTTACACAGGGGAAACGATGTCTATTAATATTGCTGGGAAAAAAATATTGCAGGATTATCATGCGATCCTTTATAAATTAACAGGGGTGGCGATTGACTTTATCTCTGAAACTGGCGAGACAATGACGTTATGTCCCGCTGAACATTATAATCCCCTATGTAGTTATATTTATAGTTGTCCCGCAGGTGCTGCTGCTTGTGCCCGGGCTGACCGCGAAAATATTATTAAAGCCGCAGCTACCCATAAGAGTATTGTTTACGAATGCCATGCAGGACTGATTGATATAATTGTGCCGTTGTTTGTAAACAAGCAGTATATCGGCTGCCTGACAACAGGACAAATATTAAAGCAGGCACCAACTCAAAAAACATTCAAGCAGTTTCTACAGAAAGTAAAACGTCTCAAATTGGATGAAAAAAAATTGCAGGAATATTATTTTAATACAATCGTAATGACTGAACAGCAAATAGAGGCAATGATTGAATTGATATCGCTTGTCGGAAATTACATCCTTGAAAGCGAATCTAAAATATTATTTTTGGAATCAGTCAACGAAAAGAAAACAATTCTTGCAGCGAGACAGTTTATTGAACAAAACTACAAAAAAAAATTAACGGTAGAAAAAATTGCTGGTTGTGTTTTTCTTTGTGAAAGTCATTTTAGTAGAATGTTTAAGGCCGAAGTTGGTGTAAGCCCGATTAATTATTTAAATCAATTCAGGATTGCTAAAGCCAAAGAAATTCTGCACAATACCAAAACTTCTATAACGGATATTGCTTACAATATCGGTTTTAACAGCTTACCCCATTTTAATCGTATTTTTAAGGATTTAGAAGGCATCTCACCAGGTAAATATCGAAAAAAGCAGAATACGTTAAAAAAATAGCAGAATCCGCGTAGCGTAAAAATTCTTTAAGAATTATACTTTCTTTTATAAATTAAATTAATTAATAAAGGAGATAATTTAGAATGAACAAGTCTGTTTTAGTAATTGCCGCACATCTTGATGACTCAATAATAGCGGTCGGTGGAATTTTAAGCAAATTCGTTAAAAATGGTTATAGAGTAAATGTCGTTTGCTTCGGCAATGGAGATGAGGGCTTTACCACTCCAGATGGACGAGAAAGAGCTATAATAAAATTTAAAAGCGAAGGAGTGGAAGCCCATAAGCTTCTCGGCGTAAGTAATTTTGAATGTTTTGATGTTCCAGATTTTGGAGTACATAAAAACCGCGATGATTACCGTCAATGCATACGTTCAATTCGTAAATACAAACCAGCTATAATTATTGGTCATTACTGGGCGGAATATTTCCAGCATCATGAAATGGCTTCTCAAGCCCGTGATGCATGGTTTCAGGCTGGTTGGAACTGCAGCGCCGACCTCGGCGAACCTTGGACTGCTGATAAATATTATCATTACGAAGTCCTGCAAGACCTGCCGGAGCCAACTCACCTGGTAGATATTTCAGATACATTTGAAGATAAAATTGAATCGTTTAAAAGATTTACCACTGCCGAAGAACATCTCGGTTCACTGGCTGAACAGCTAAGAGCCAGAGCCCGGTATCATGGCAGTAAAATTGGCGTAAAATATGCAGAAGCTTTAAAACAATCATTTTTTACTCCACAAAAAATTGCAGAAATTAAGGATTTATTTTAATGAAAAATCTTTGGTCTTTTACAGTTGATGATATCGGCAATGTGCCACTACAAGCAGAATGGGGACAGATGGATCGCAAAAACAACGCGGTCTTTCTGCTTGGACATGGGATTGCCTCCTCGGAATTGGGGCATAATCCGACTTTGACCAGTTCGCCTGAAGAATGGGGATTCAAAGGCAACGGATTGAATTACGAATTAATAATGAAGCCCGGTCCGGTAACTATGGGGCACTTCCTGAATACTGGAGATAGCTGGCAAATGCTTATTTCCGAGGGAGAAGCAATTGATTTTCCGTGCCTACCATGTGATGAGATACACGCCATGATCAAAGTTGAATCACCTGTAGAAGAGTATATTCAAAAAATTCTTGAAAAAGGTGTTGCACATCATATAATTGTTGCTCATGGCAACGTAACTAAAGAACTCAAAAAAGTCGCTAAATTTATGCGAATCCAATACGAAGTAATTAAATAGGATTTTTTATTATGATACAAATATCACAAGTTGAATTTAAACAGAGAATTGTCAGAATCCAGACAGAACTGGAAAGACGCGGACTTGACGGCTTAATGGTTTATGGCGATGAATACCGCAAAGAAAATTTACGCTATGTTTGCAATTTCTGGCCTATATTTGAACGTGCCGCGTGTTTTATTCCAAGAAAAGGAAGTCCGATTTTAGCCGGAGCCCCTGAAGGAGAAATTTACGCTCGTGAAATGTCCGCATGGAAAGATGTCAGGAACGTTAAAGAATTTGCTTGCGTATCAGTACCGGAAGACATTGATTATCCGATGGCGTCGTTTTCATCGTTTCCAGAAATTTTTGGCGAAGTTCTCAATGGTGGCAAAAAACTGGCTATTGTCGGCTTATGGGATATTCCGGCGCCAATTATGGAAAGACTCAAATATTCCGGAAAAAATGTGGAAATTTCTGACGGCTCCGAAATCATAAATGACCTGCGCATCATCAAAACGCCCGCTGAAATAGCATGTTTGCGTGAAGCCGGACGACAAGCCTGTATCGGCTATGAACAATTGTTGAAAACCGCGATTCCCGGCAATACCGAAGTCATGGCTGCCGGCGCCGCCGAAGGCGCCGCGCGTATGGCTGGCGCTGAAGATATTAACTTTACCGTTTTTGGCAGCGGGAAACGTGCCGCGACAATTATCGGCCGCGCAGTTAATAAAGTCATCGAAGACGGCGATATGGTTATGGCGGCTTTAGCGGTTCAGTATCAGGGATATGTTGCAACAGTTGAATACCCATTTGTCGCAGGAATACCAACTGACGGACAAAAACGTTTTCTGAACGCCTTATTTGAAGCGGCACAAGTTCAGCAAAATTACTTGCGTGAAGGCGTTATTTCGGGCGAAATGGTTCGTGCGGTTAAAAAGGTATTCACAAAACATAATCTTTCAGAATACGATGTTTATCCGCCAATGCACGGAATTGGTTTAGCTGAAGCGGAATCACCATATCCAGATGAAAATGCGACATACAAATTACAGGCAGGGATGTGCGTGAATTCAGATATTAGTTTATTCGGACATCCAGACGGCTCGAACCGCATTGAAGAAGGTTTTGTCATTACGAAGGATATGCCTGAATCATTAACTCCGACAATCAGAGAATTAGTAGCAAAAGGAATTTAAATTTATGATGCAAACTAAAAATCTTTATTGGCTTTATCCAACGGGAATAGGTAAAAAAAGTGAGAACAAATTTACAAGAAGCTAATAAACTAATGCGAATATTTATACTATTCCTTTTTCTTATATCAATAATAGATAACTTAAAAATAAGGAGATAAGATGAATAATTCGGCACAATTTGCAAATTTGAAACTTTTCGAAAAGCTCAAAAAAGGGGGGACAATACGTGTAATTGCATTTGGGTCATCGAATACGGAGCGCTTCATGGTCGGGGCACATTGGTTTGATTATATTGAAATAGGTTTTAAAAGGCTCTTTGGTGGAGGTTGCGGACAGTTTATAAATTGTGGTATAAGCGGCCAGACTTCATGTGACTTATTAAATCGTTTCGACCGGGATATTGCACCAATGAAGCCCGACTTGGTTATAATTACGATTGGAGGAAACGATGCTAATCCAACGAACAATGTATCTCCTGAAGAATTGCGCAAAAATCTCTTTGAACTACGTAGCCGTATTGCTAAATGGGGTGGGCAGACTATTTTCCAGACCTATTATGCAGCTTGTCCGCCGGAAAAATATTTTACAGCTAAGTGGGCAAAGAATTATACTGTTTACATGCAAGTTATTAGAGATGCTGCCGGAGAGATGCTGAATGATAATTGGGTTCGCTGGGAACGCTTGCGACTGGTCAACCCAGGCGCACACCGGCTATTGATGAGGGACATGTTACATGTTAATCCGATCGGCAATGCAGTAATCGGACTTGATTTACTACGAAAATTCGGCATTTCGCTTCCCGATGAGAACGCCCCATGGATATGTGCCGGAATTTTTGCCCAGACAACACTAGACCTACTTGAAAAACAGGATAATAAATAAAAAAGTTACATATAAGGAATCAATTGATCATGAATGATGGAGCTAAAACGTGGTATTTTCCGGACGGTTATTTACCTGAAAAAACTAATAACGGTTCGATGGAGGCGCATGAAGCATTAATGTTGCTCAATACAACTGAACAAGAAGCAGAAGTATTAATTGACATTTATTTTTCAGACCGTAATCCGGTGAAAGATATATTATTAAAAGTAGAAGCGGAACGCGTCAAAACTTTACGTTTAGACAATCCTGACGACATCGGCGGACTTAACATTCCGGCATTAACGCAGTATTCAATCCGGGTGCGTTCCAATATAAACATCATCGCCCAGTTCGGCAGGCTGGACACTACGCAAAACAATATGGCCTATTACGGCTGCATCGGATACAGTGAATAATTATAAAAAAAGCAAAATCAAGATAAAAATCAAGCCGGTTTATGATGATTTTATTAAAAATTATGCATAAACCGGCTTCCGGTAAAATTGTGAGTAGAAAAAATGGCAAAGCTCAGAATATATTACGCCATGAGCTTTTTATTTTCAAGGTACTACCTGTTCCTCTTGTCGCATAGCGGCTAAGTTCGACTCAGACATGTGTTTATCTGTATAATTGACACACCTCGTGGCGGAAGTTTGATTATAAAAGAATTGTTAATAACTGGTATTTCACAGTCTGTAAAACCGCTTATATACTTTAACTCTTTATATTTTATATCTGTTGAGATCTTTATACTTTGATAGAAATATTCATCGTTCCATAATATTAAACGATATGTTTCGTTAAGCTTTTCTACTACAAACTTTACAGCAGGATTATCTGGCGTAAAGGATGTGTCTACAATGCTTTGTCTGATAAATTCGGCACATTCAATAAAAAACTCATCATTAATGTCTGTTACATACAAATCGTCCAACCATGTCCATGAATCTTTAATATCGGTTGGAATCTTTTTATTAATCTTGATTTGTGGAGTTTTTACTTGTGGTTTGTTTAAAAGTTTGCAACCAGAGTTACCTATGCCTATTACGGGTGCAACTTTATAAGCCGCGATAGCCTGCAATTCGTTTTTCTCAAAAAGTTCAGGGTTTAATACAATTAGCACCTCATTGCGTTCCTTTAAGCTATCAAGATTAGCAATTGCATAGATTGGTGCTCCAGCATCAAGTAGGCGTGTCAGAATTCGATAGTCATACCAGTTTCTTTCTTTCTCATAAAGCTTGATCTGCTTTTCTATTTGTTTTTCAGAATAAAGTACTACAGCACAATTAAGGCTTTCCGGCTTAAAAGAACTTCCCGTATTCCAAGTGCTATTGATTTTTTCCCATTCAGACCTAGTAAGGCCATCAGCCAAACATGCCAGAACGCCGTCATAACAGGATTTAAGCTTGTTATCCGCACTGCGGTAAAAAAGATTAAAATGTGTTATGACCTGCAATTCAAAGAGAGGTGGAGCATGATGTAAAATAAAATAACGTTCATTAAAATCGCGAATTTGATTCATTATAATTAATTTTGCGTCTGGTACATAAGCACGCAACAGCATACTCATTGCCATGCGACTGTACAATGGGCGCGGTTTTTGAGAACCTTCATTGCACAACTCCAGTCCTGCATCAGCTATTTCAACAATAATTTTTTTGATTCCTATATCATACAAAGCTTTATAGTCAATTCCATAACGATATATAGCCTCAAAAGGTTCTCGCGTCCAGGCTGAATTAAAAATAATATCTTTATTAAGTTTGTTTAGTACTTTGACAATCTTTTCCCAAAAACGAGTATTACGCCAGATATAAAAATCCCGCCATTTTGATATTTGGTTTTCAAGAATCCATTCAATTGGCTTATTGTTTGGAATATTTATTCCGCTCCAGTTTACAAACTGCTCTATCATATCATCAGAAAAATCACCAGTATAAAGCGGATAGCGAGGATGCGCGAAGCCGTCACCGGCATGATAGCCATCGAAATTGTAATCAATCATGACTTTTTCAAGCTGTGCGGCAAAAAAGTCTTCATAGTAAGAACCATCGCTGAGACGTTTCAGCGGACATATTGAGCGAGATGTCTTTTCTTCTGAATTTAACACATAAAAAAGTTCATCATGTTCTTTTAGCCATTCTTTCTCTTTACAGAATTCAAAGATACAGAAATAGACCTTGATATCATACTTATGCAACTCGTCAACAAGCAACTTTAAATATTTCCCGGTCCATTTCTCACGTTGGCGTTCCCCGTTAGAATTATGAGCTTCATAAGAGCAATATTCAGGCGGTAGCTCTTTGTTTAAAAAATCATCCGTATGAGTATTGATAAATTCAGGTGTCGCAATTAACAAGGATAAGCCGTCAGGAGTAAACCCCAATCTATCCAGATATGCTTTTACTCCAAAATCGGGAGCATTAAGTTCAAAACCAATTAACTCAATCCATAACCATTTTTCACTGGTGCACTGCATTATTACATCTCCATAGTTATATTTATTACAACATACCATCAGTTCTTCTGTTAAGCAATAATTGATGAGGAAAATTCTCTGATTTCTTTTTGCCTAGCACTCGCATTGCAAAAAAAATAATAGCCCCCTTAATTATTTTGAGCCAATTTCAAAATGATTGGCTTCATTTTTGTTGATAACTTATTTTCTCATACGTCAAAACTGTTTTGACGCATCAAATTTGTCTTCAATTTTTCAATCAGCAACTTTGGAAGGTCGGAAACCGTTTTCAGGAAAAACGCCAAGAGCATTTTCTCGCGGTCTTTCATCGGTCTGCCTAGTCCACACCAGCGCAACGCACTGGTGATGAACCGGAACGGGCGAACCACTTCGACAATCCGCAAAAATCACCTCATTTTAAAATACATTATTTTTCATGATTCCAGTGTTTAGACGTTATCACGACATCAAAATCGTTATAAAAACTGAAAAAAGCAGAAGTTGTACCTTTGGGAATTGAACCTGATGCCTTTTGTCCATTCAAGGTTGCTGGAATAGATTGCCATTTGCGTTCCTTCCACGCACCAGAGTCCGTGCTATAGCAAAAGTTCAGCTCTTTGACAGACTCCATTAATAATTGACGAAAAATATGTTCCCTCGCTTTTAGTTTCATCAGCAAGAGGAAGCTGATGATGTCGATTGTTACATGCATCTGCAAAAAATCTAATTTCCGGCGGGTCTCCTTCTGGAGGATAAGAATGAAAAAGATCCAGCTTTAATACTCGCCGTACTGACGCGAGCTTAATGAGATCAATGGTCTTTTCCCATGAAATAACCGGAAAGCATGGATCATTAGTCGAGTTAGCAAAAAGCGCCGGCATAGTGATAAAAGGCGCATAATGAGCAGGATCGTAAAGACGAATAAATTCATGCCAATCAGCGTCATTTTTGCGCTCTTCAGCCCACATAGAGTCTTCTGCCAAAAAACCGCATCCGTAGGTGGCACATAAAAATTGAAAGCGATGATCAACTCCGGCAGCGATAATGGACGTGAAAGCTCCCCAGGAAATACCAATCAATCCAATGCAGTCCGACTTTATTTCTGGCAAAGACGCCAGATAGTTGAATGTTCGTGAAATTGCTGCGACTGCATGATATATCCAATGATCTCTAATGTCTGTTTTGTCGCAGTCAATGATTCCGGTTTCGCATCCTCCGGGCCCCCCAGAAGGGGATGGCGCAACTTTGTACTCATAGCCGTTTTGATCTTTGGCTGGACGCTGACCGGAAAGATCAAGCGCAATAGCCGCATACCCTCTTTGATTCCACAACGTAACCCATTCATAGAAAGCGGTTCCCCCGCCGCCATGCACCAGAATAACCGCCGGAACCGGCTCGGTACATTGTTCCGGCAAGGCAAACATGGCGCATACTTCAGTGGGACGCTCTTTGTAAGTAATCCCGCTGAGATAGATTTCTCTGATTCGTTCCGGTTTCCTTTCCGGGAACTCCTCTTCCGGAGCCTCGCGCACATCCGGGATGCTGGAGAAAATATCTTCAGGCCATTCGACCGGAAGTTTTTTGTTTAGAAATGGAACCAATTATTTATTACCTTTTCCTGCTAATTTGCGCAATTTTAAAATTCGCTTAATGATTAATGAGCGAGTTTCTATTAAATCTTTAAGAAAAACATCTCGTTTTTCAAGAAAATCTTCTGCTTCTTTAGCGGCGGCAACACGAACAGGATTACTAGAAAGCTTAGCTTCCTGACATTCAAATTTTAGTGTTGTAGCATAACGAATATCATCGTAGCCTTCGCGATATCCTTCAAATGCCATTGTGTCGACAACACCATCAGCAGTTGGATAGACAAAATTCAAATCACGCTGAATAGTACTGTCAAAGTCATTCCACGGATGACCAAAAGCCATGTAATAACAGAAGGTCGCTGAGCCATCATAGTTGGCTTTATAAGTAATTAAACCAAAATTACGCCTGAAAATTTCTGGATTTTCATTGCCGGCCTGAGGATAAGCGTAACACCAAATTTCATGTCCCACCGAATGCCATTTTGCAGCTTCTTCACGAGTAGAGTATGCGGCGCATATTAAAAGATCTTGTACTTTTCCGATAGCAGCAAAATTACCTGGAGGAACTATTTTTTCACTATATCCTGCAGAAAATACTTTCGCGCCGGCTTTCTGAATCGCCTTGAAGAAAGGTACTTGCGCTTTCATAACGTCGCCTTTGGCTTCATCTACTCCATAGAAATAAACGTCCCGGTGTCCAAGTTCTTCTTCAACCAAATTCATGATCATTATCGCGCGATCAGTTAATTTCTGCAATCCTTCCGGTGTAGCAGGCAATGAATCAGGCAAATTAATTTTATGATTAGAAATTAAATGAATTGGTTTATTCGGCATACCAGCTTCTTTTCTAAGACGAAGCATTTTTCGCAATAATTTTTGATATTTAGGTGTGCTGATATCGCCAGTATTCAATTGTAAACAGGTTGGATACATGACGCCATGTGCAATCAGATTTTTCAGTTCGTTGCGTATTTGGCTGCTATTGCGATGATAAGCGGTAATTCCTCCTTGGTCCTCCTCCTGTAAATTTGTATTATAATAAACACTGGTCATATAAGGTTTTTCCAGATTATAATATGTTCTGGCTTCTACAAGTTTAAACGGAAGAATTTCGACTTCAACGGCTAGTTTTGCTAATTCATCACTCTTACTTTTAACTGAAATACTGCCTGTATAGATTCCAGCTTTTGCGTTTTCGGGTGCATGCAAAGTAAGGAAAAACTGTTGATTGCGATTGGTGTTCAACGGCAAAGCTTGCAAAGTTGCGGCATCATAAACGGGATATTCCGCAATCGTCATGTTTTTTTGCCAGAAATTATTATTATCCTTACGCCCACTGACATCTTCATAACTTACTTTAGAACCTTTGCCATGGCGCAGAAAGTTTTTTTCTGTTTTTTCATCAACTTTAACCAAATTATAATCATTCAGCAAGAGTTCAGGAACCATTACATTAGGATATTTTCCAGGGGCTTCATTCCGCCATGCCGCAGGACCTTGATACCAGCATTTAACCAGTTTTAAGTCTAGCGCGGAAGCGGGAATAACCCCGGCTGTTCCTTTAAGGTCTGATAATTCAAAAGTTACATCTTTGAAATCAGTCGTTGGACGTAATACAAAAGACGCGGACTCATATTCTCCAGGGGTTGCAGTAAACTTTATCGTTTTACCAAGGAATTTAGCATCAATTCTGCTATCTGGAATAATAGGATTACCCGAAATTGCTTCGGTTATAAAAGCATAAAGGCTAGGATAATTAGGCTTTGCTGTAAAAGGTATATCTGTTTTAGATGCTAATTTTTTAACTTCTTTCGAGCTTAAGGGGCGGTTGTAAATTCGAAAATCGGCGACAACTCCGTTAAAATAAGAACCGTCAGGATCCTGTCCAAAAGCAAATTGCTTGTCTGAAGAAAGTTTTTTTAAGGGGGTAATATTATCGCTTCGGACTCCAGCTCGCACACCGTCAATGTATGAACTGAAATTATTATTTTTGGATGACCAAACCAATGCAAAGTGGTACCATTTCTGAGGTTCAATTTTGATTGAAGAAAAGATACCTTTCAATTCGCCTTTTTTATTGCACATTCCCCCGAAAACTGAACCGCCCTTATAAACTCTGCCCAGCCACTCATATTTATAGCTGAAGATGGCTCCGCATGTCTTTTCCTTATCTTTTGGGATTAAGTCGTAACATTTAAAGAAGAAAGAAATCGTTACATCCTCGCCAATCTTGTTTGCAGGAAAATTGGGAACAGATGCCCAGCTACCGTCGCCAAAAAATTCCAAGCCATTACCGAATCCGGGTGTCGCTATCCATTCAGCGTTAACATTCAGCTTAATTGAAGTATCAATTGGAGCGTTTCCTCCCATTTGCCAAATTAAATCTTTGGATAAATCTCCCGCCAAGGTGATTAAACAGCTTAGCAATAGAGTCATTAAAATAAATGTCTTTTTCATTGTTTTGTTTCTTTTTATTGTTTATTGTTTTGTGTTTAATTTGTTTTTTGATTTTTTTAAATTACTTCCATTGACAGTTTACAACGGTGTTTTTACACTGAAATGGAACCGTCAGGAGAAACGAATTCATGCGTTTGCAGTCTTTTACTTCAAGCCCTACATAATGAAAGCCGCCATCAACCTTTATTTTGATTTTCTTTTCTTCACTATTAATATCAATTTTAATCAGGGAAGGATAAATTCCCCGATGCTTAGCATCGTTATTAGACAGGTTCCGTTTTTTGTTTATTCGTACAAGAACAAAAAAAACGTAATTCGTTCTCGATCGTACCGAGGCGAAATCCGGCGGTGAAACGCTGGTCGACCGCAAAGTCCCCGATACCTCGTATGCTTGCATCAAGGTCGTTTATTAAACTGATCGCACTAGATGCTTCCATGCAAAATACTCAAAATAGTTACGGTTTCTCTTTTTTATCACATCAAACGAATTTCGCCTTTACATCCAGTAACAGTTCCAGAAAAAAAACCGTCAATTTGAACATAACCGTTAACAACTGAAAGCGACAACATAGTAGATACAGCAACACCTGTTGCGTCATACCGATAGAAAGTTGACCCCATAAATTCGCCAGTAATCAGCCCGCCATTGGGCGCATATACATATATATTAATATAAATGCGTTGTGTTTCACTATTTAATATTTTTGTAGTAAGTTTAAGTATAGAGTTTGAAGTGTTAACCCATTCGAAACCATGCGCTGCATTTCTGCCGTCTGTGTATTTGCCAGAATAATTGCCAACCGCATACTTGTTAACTACGTTTGCCCGCATACCCGGCATATCAATCTTCTGCTGCCAGTCAATTTTTGTAGAAAAGACTGTATCTGAAATAATCAGGTCATCTAATGAAGCCGCATTTACTTTGTTTTTTCGAATAACAACACCCGAGCTATAAACGTTGTCTATTGTTTTAATCATATTACTTTGACTTGGCATTGATATAAAAGTATTGTCAGAATCAATTATTATATTATTAAGAGGGAGTGGTACATAATCGAGAAAATGAGAAGTCCCGTGATCCACAAAATTTATATAATTATTTCGTATTGTCGCCGCATAAACATAATCATCAAATTGAATAACAACATCACTGAAATTTTCACAGTAGTTATGTTCAATAATAATATCGTATACAGATGAGGTAAATTGAAGACCTATCCCAACACCTTCAACAGAGTTATATGAAAACTCACAAGCCGTAAGTGCGCCAAATTTATAACCGACTGCGGCTCCAGCCGCCATTAATCTTGTGAACTTATTAAGGTTGTGGGCTCCAGTAAAATCAAATCTTGCGGTGGAACTGGTGCATATTGTACGAATATTGTCAAACAATGTATAATAACTGTTGTGAGATTGCAAAACAACTTCAGTAACATTGCTGTTTATATTTTGAATTGCGCACCCTTGATGCCAGTCCTGAATTTTTAATGCAGTTGCAGTTAGTATGCCGACATTGCTGGCTATTTTAAAGTTTTCCAGAATAATACCTTGACTATAACGAAAATCATTGCTGGTCCCAAAATTACTGGTAAGAACACCGTTATTGTAATAACCAGAGGTGAATAATGTTGTATTGCTTAACATCTTAAAAGTAGAATTGCCGCAGTTAATCTTTATTCCGCGCATCGTGTAATCCATATATTGCGGAATAATCAAGGTGCTTCCGACTGCATATGTTGCAGAGGGGAAGTACAGATCCTGGCTGTTTGCGAACGCAAAAACAAGAGCTTGCTGAATAACGGCAGAATCATCGGTCACACCATCACCGACAGCACCAAAATCCTTTACGTTAAGAATAATCCCTGCCTGCATTACTGTGGCCATTAATCCCATTATGAAAGCAAAATATAACAATATTAAATAACGTTTCATTTTTCATTATCCTTTAATCGTTTAGGTATGAATCCGTAAAATAGTTTACGGATTCCTTTTTCAATACTCTTAATGCCCGTTGGCACCTGGCCATAAATTTTTCCAACCAGCTGGCAAATCAATGGCATAATGACGCCTGTAATGATCGTCCGTACCTTCCGAAAATCTTTTTTGTGATTCAGCGTGCCCGTCGAAATAAAGAAAGTTATTACTTCCTCCATGTGAAAACGGAAAATACGAAAATTCTCCTCCTACACCTACATCAAACATCACTTGATGCTCATTGTCTTTATCATCGGCCATTGCAACGACAATTGACGGACGTAAACATTGGGATATTTTTGCTCCTCCTTGAGCTGGATAGCTAAGATTAACACCAATCCGCGAATTGTAACTGTAATTTGAACCTTGCCAAGTACCCCAAAGATCTAATCTGTTAATTTTTCGGGCCCTACATACAAATATGTCCGCAAACTTGAATGATGTCGAATACGCTGGCAACTTATCACGGCTTACGCCACCCGCGTAGGGATTTAATTGTGTAAGCCAGGATATGTACCAGTTAAATCCAGAACCATCATAAGGATTGGGGCAATGATCATTGTTGTCAATGGTATATTGACCAATTGCCAGTC
>JBAYAV010000018.1:0-18632 GCA_041669565.1 Lentisphaeria bacterium | reverse complement strand
ACCCTTTTTGTTTATCGGGCGGTAGCCCGATAAACAAAAAAAATTGTGCAAAAGTCCACAGCCCATCCAGCACACAAATCCTGCATTTTCTTGCCTTTTTCCGTTTTTTCCGTCTTCCTTCCGTTTTCTTCCGTTTTCTTCCGTTGTAAAAAACCACGCTGATATTTTATCACGCTGATATTTTCTGGAATACTTTTTTAATTTCGGCTGTTCAGGAACGGGTAGGACGACCTTTTCCAGCGAGCTCATTTAATTTAGGAATCCACTCTCCTTTTATTGGAACTCCGACTCCACCGAGCTCCCAGTTCGATATCTTCCCCTGATAAGTCCCACAACTAAACGCAAAAGCTTTTTGGGTCAGCCCTAATTCTTGCCTTAGTAAGTAAACCTGCTCGCCATTCCATATCTTAGAATATTTAAAAATTGACTTCTTCGACTTCTTTGGCAGTCCCTTCCCCAAAGACTGCCGGTAACAACTCAAAAGATCGTCTAATTTAGAATAATATTTCTTCGGGACAAAAGCCCCTTCGCATTGCCACTGCGCAATTTTTGCCGGATAGACCCCGCATACCTTCGCCAATGCGCTTTGAGATAATTTTAGCCCGCTTAATAGCATGTCGATTTTTTTATTGTCCCATCGATCACAAAGAGCCGTTGGTAACTCCTCCTTTTTTGACGACGATTTTCGAGGAACCCTTTTGGCCTTATGTTCAAAAAGCTCATTTAATTTCGGATAAAATTTAGAAGGAGTATCCAACCAGCTCCCTTCCAATCGTGTGAGTTGCGCCTGACTAATTCCGCAAAGCAACGCAAATTCTTTTTTGGTCAGCTTCAATCTATTTCGCAACCGCACAATTCCCTTCGCGGTCCAAGTCACTGGCGGAAGCCTTTTTTTTGCCAATACATGCTTCTTTTTTGAAGTGGGTGCGACATCATTCAGCGAATCAAACGTCATTCCAAATACATCATCAATTTTATCCAACGCAATTTCAGCCTCAACACCATCCGTCAATGCATCAACCACATCCACCCCAATAAGCTCCGCTTCATCGACCCCACGTAACTTAAAAAATAACTCCGGATTTTCATCCAGACGCGCGCCGATCCCATAGAAAACCGCAGCAAGATGCTTGCACAACCTCGCCATATCTGGACAGGAGCATCTCGTCTCTATTTCCTTCAACGATGGAAATAATCCCGTTTCTTTATGACAAAGCTCCTTTATAATTTCAGACGATAACTTCCCCTGAACCAAATCTAAAACGGAACTGATCTTCCCCACGCATTTATTTTTTAATTCTTCCCATTTGGCTTTTTCCAATCGCTTAATTTTAATTTCCACTTCATAGGGCTTCCGTTCACTTCCAGCAACAAGCGCCGTTACCATCCCCGTCGTTATCTGTAAATCCAGCACCGCGCCATTACGCACGTAAGAACGCCCGCGCGATAAACGATTAGAATAATCTTGGTAGGATTCCACATTTTCACACCACGCATTGCCCCAAAATGTTTTCGCCAGCTTTCGGCCTGTAATCACAACCGGATGAAGATCCTTGTTCTTTTGAGCTAACTTTTGAGCCAGCTTTGCATTGCGCTCTTTTTTTTCAGCAACACTGACATAGGGGGGATACCCCCAATCTCCCCAGCCATACCCCCTCGATCTTCTTCGACTCATTAGAAGTCCTCCAATTGCTTAGAATCCAATTTCACAAAATTCACCAATTCATTGTTGTCCATCGAAGTCAATAATTTTTCAGCGCCCTTGTTCAAAAGCTCATCCGCTAAATTCTGCTTTGACATAATTAGCTCGTCTATTTTCTCCTCAAGAGTCCCACGACAAATAAATTTATGAACCAATACATTCCGTTTTTGACCAATCCGATACGCACGATCACTCGCCTGATTCTCAACCGCCGAATTCCACCACCGATCAAAATGTATCACATGATTCGCCGCCGTAAGATTTAACCCCGTACCAGCAGCCTTCAACGAAAGCACAAAAAACGGCGGACCATCTACCAACTGAAACTCTTTTACTAATTCCGCGCGTTTCTTTACCGGCGTTCCACCATGAATTACCAAACCATCACGACCAAAACAATCACACAAAAAATCACGCAGCGGCTCAATAATTTCCCGAAACTGCGTAAATACTAACACTTTCTCCTGACGAGATGAAATGTCCTCTATTAATTTCCCTAAACGTAAAAACTTCCCAGAAGACCTCGCAGAATAATCACCACTACCCAAATACTGCGCCGGATGATTGCAAATCTGCTTAAATTGCATTAAATACGACAACACGACTCCACGCCGCTTAATGCCTTCAGTCTCCTTGTTAAGCGTACGCTCCATCTGCTCCACACAATGCGCATATAACACAGCCTGGTGCTTCGTAAGATTGCAATAGACCTTTAAGTCCGTTTTGTCCGGCAAATCTTTGATTATATGTTTGTCCGTTTTTAGACGACGCAAAATAAACGGCTGCGTTAATTTACGCAACGGCGTATAATCCTCATGAAGCTCTTTACTGAATGCTATAAAGCCCCTAAGATTGCCCAATAGCCCCGGATTGACAAAATCAAAAATGCTCCATAGATCCGTTAACCGATTCTCGACTGGCGTGCCTGTAAGCGCAATCCGCATTCGGCCGCGTAGTTTACGAACCGCCCTGCTCTGTTTCGAGTTTGGATTTTTAATTGCCTGGGCTTCATCGGCAATAACCGCCGGAAAATCCAACGTCGCCAGTTGTGGCAATCGCGGCACCATCGCATACGTGACAAGGACCATATCATAGGAAGACAAAAACGCTTTCGGATTCTTCTTAAATGCCGCAAATTCACCCTTTTCCAAAACCGATGCATGCAATGTCATGATTTTCAAATCGGGGGTAAATTTAGCACTCTCATTTTTCCAATTGGCAAGAAGCGTCGCCGGAAGTACCAAAATAGCCGGCAAATTAGCCAAAAAACGAGCCTTTTTCCAAAGACAAATCAGCGTCAACAGCTGCAATGTTTTGCCAAGACCCATATCATCCGCAAGACAAGTCCCAAACCCCAATGTACTCGTTTGCCAGAGATACTTCACACCATCATATTGATAAGGCCGCAGCGTGTCTTTTAACTCTTTCCGTATCACCGGTACTTTAATCTGCGATGGATCACTTAGCTGTTTAAAAAACTTTTTTAACGCACCAGATGCCTCAAAGGAACAATTCTCTTCATCAAGCACGCCCATTTTTTTAGAGCCGTCTTTCTCAATTCCAGCAAGAAGCCGTAAACCCGCACCAAGTGTCATTCCGCCTTCCGCCGCCAGATCCTCAGCATTCTTCCACTGTGTCAACAACTCCGCAATCTTTTCCGGCTCCGCTTTTATCCACTGGCCTTTCAAACGAATTAGCCCCCCGCCAGAATGCAAAAGTTCTTGAATTTCTTTCTCTGTCAGCTTTTCGCCACCTAGAGTAACTTTCATCGAAAAATTCATGAGCGACGCCGCATTAAACAACTTCTTTTTCTCGACATCCAAAACCATGGATACTTTTGCTTTTGGCGGCGCGGTTTTCCATAAATTAACAATTCGTACCACTATATTGGATTCTTCAAAGAGCGGAATATCCTGCAAAAACTGATAGGCGTCATCGCTACTCCACGCCACGGGCTGAAAAATACGCCGACTCTCCAATAAGTTACGAATGAGCTCGCTTTTCTTCGCGGCAATCTGAATCGGCGAAATCACGGCCATCATCGATGCCCGATCATTGGCATAAGCTTTCAATGCCGACGCTAGCGGTAAATGCCGCGGCTTGTCTTCTTTGTTTCGATAAATAAAACTGACCATAAACGCAAACGGAAATCTACCCGTGATATCGCCCTTATTTTCAGCTAAATGAAAACTAACTTTCCCCACATTCTTCCATGTCGGCGAAAGAGAACATAAAAATTCCGTAAAACTGCCGGCAAAGACGCTAAATTTTTCCTGGATAACGGCTTCAAAATCTAAATAAAATTGATAAAGCAACTCGCCATCAAAATATTCCCCGCCCGTCAATGGCGGCGCAGAAAGAGCCATAAATCCACATTCAACAATGGACGGACGCGCTAATGCATAGACCTTACTTAAATCTACATCAGCCATTTCACCAAAACTGGACAGCTTGCGCGTATAATCAATAAACAATTTCTGAAAATAACATTTACCCAGAGTATTCGTATCCACAGTCTGCTGTGTCAACGCTAATAACCCAGCACCATTCCCCTCCACAAAAGTTCCATCCCGATCCCGTAACATTTTTTGCGGTATTATATATAAATCTGATGACAAGTCGGAATTCATTCGCTCTTTTCTAACTTATAAATATTTTGAATGATGACATTTAAGAAATTGCAAAGCAAAGCCTTTGAGTAAAAAAATACTTTAATTTATTTTCTCTGCTTTTCAATTCACAAATTCACATTTTAATCATTTTTATAATTCCCAATTACACTCTTATATCATAATACACAGAAACGTGATGGTTGAAACACGTAAAAAACCATACTGATATTTACCCCACACAATACCCAAAATATGACATCGTTGCGACGATACACCTCGTAAAGACGCACGGACGCGCGGCGTTTTTATTTCCAGATATGTCTTCGCATTGGGGAACGTATTTCTATGTATTTCAACCATCACGGTTTTGGAAAACCTATCGATAAAACCTTGCGACCGTGCAAGGACGGGCAGAAAATATTCTGCCCCTACATCTCGTTTATATACGCCCTTCGTAAAGACACACGAACGTGCATCGTTTTTAATCCCAGATATGTCTACGCATTGGGGACGTCTTTTATGTATTTCAGCGATCACGGTTTTAAAAAACGTACCGATAAAACCTTGAGACCGTGCAAGAACGGGCAGAAAATATTCTGCCCCTACATCTCGTTTATATACGCCCCTCGTAAAGACGGACGTGCGTCATTTTTGATTTCAAATATGTCTTCGCAATGGCGATGTCTTTTTCCGTTTATTTTTTAATAAATTATTTTTAACGAAAAAAAAAATCAGCAAACATAACCATGTCCATCAAAAAACAAAAAAAAGATATTTTCCCTACACGGCATGAACAGTATCCATCATAATGAAATGTAATATATGTAATTAAATGGACACCCTTTTTGTTGCTTCGGGCGGTAGCCCGATAAACAAAAAATTGTGCAAAAGTCCACAGCCCATTCAACACACAAATTCTGCATTTTCTTGCCTTTTTCCGTTGTTTTCCGTCTTCCCTTCCGTTTTTTTCCGTTGTAAAAAGCCACGCTGATATTTTAACCGCACTCCACATTTTTATTCCGCGCGATACTTCTTGAAATTCTCCGCCTGTTCGAAGATCTCTTTGAATACCTCATCCTTAGGGACTGGCGGATATCCATGCTCCGCCAAAATCAAGATCAGATCGACCTTCAATTCTGCTTTAATGTCAACCCGCTGCGACCAGTCGGTATATTTGGCTTTGTCATCCACGACAATTTTTACGGCACGCGACAACGAAATCAATTTGTCATGCGGATATTCAAATTCATGCTTTTCTGCGACAGCTTTTAGAATGTCATAGAAGGCCTTTTCTTCAAAATTGATTCCCATTTCTTCGAAGGATATTTTTTCTTTCTGTAGGTCTTTGAAGAGGTCCTCAAAATGCTGCGCGATATCATCCAGGACATCATTTGCGAGGGCAAGGCCTTCTTTTCGCTCGTTGTATTTGTCTAAAAGAGCCTTGAACCTCTTGGTGAAATCAATGCCCTTTATCCGATTTACCTTTTTAAATTCATCGATTGCCCTCTTCAGCAATTGCTGGAGTAATTTAATCTTGGTATTCGGCAAGTTGATTTTATCAATCCGCGCCATGTACTCATCACTAAAAATATCGATACCTTTATCGGCTTTCTTTTCGCCAAGCTTAAACACCTCTTCAACGCCATCGCTCAGGAGTGCTTCCTGAATCATCAACTGTACCCTTGCATTCATCTGAGCCGTGTCCGGCGCGTCGCCTTTCGTCAGCTTATGCACTATCGAAGCAATCGCCATATAGAAGTGAATAAAATCACGCTCTTTCTGAGTTAGTTCCTCGCTTGTCGAACAAATTTTATAGGCCCCTCGAAGTCGCTTTGTCATCACCATAAAACGCGTTTCGGCTTCTTTGGTAATCTGAACATATTCCGCGCCCTGATTCAGACATTCCAACTGCTCAAGAGGCGTCCCGATAAAATAGGACGTCGAATCAAATTTCAGGAAAAGCCTCCGAAGTAAATCTAGCTGGTCTTTTAAAATAGTAACCGCCTTGTGAATATCTTCAAAATCATCTTCCTCGACCTCAGAGTATCTCCTGAGCGCCGCATTCATATTGCTCTTGATTCCAATATAATCGACAACCAGCCCGGCTTCTTTGCCTTCGTAGATGCGATTGACGCGAGAAATGGTCTGAATAAGAGAATGCTGCTGAATTGGCTTGTCGATATAGATCGTATCCAGAAAAGGCACATCAAAGCCAGTTAGCCACATATCGACAACCATCGCAATCTTGAAATTCGATTTAGCATTCTTGAACTGGCGATCTAGCTCTTTGCGATAATCCTTTGTTCCAAACAGATTCCAGAGTTCTTTCGGGTCATCCTTCCCTCGAGTCATCACCATCTTGATTTTTTCGATCGGCTTGATTTCTTTGCGCTCTTTTGGGGTCAGCGCAGCGCCTTCATCACATTCCCGGATTTCCGCCCACTGCGGCCTCAAGGCAATGATTTTCTTATACAAGTCGTAGGCAATCTGCCTGCTTGAAGAAACGAACATCATTTTGCCAAGAACAGTCGAGCCTTCATCAACGCGCGCCTCATAGTGACTCACAAAGTCTTTTGCGAGTTCGGCAAGACGATTCGGATCGCCAAGAATGACTTCCATGTTGGTGACGGCCTTCTTACTCGCTTCGATCTGATAATCATTAGTCCCATCGTCCGCGCATTGCCCGTAATACGTTTCGATTTCCTGGAGTTTCTTCTCATCCAACAGCACCTTGGCAGCCCTGCCCTCATAGACAATGCGCACCGTGATATTGTCCTGAACCGATTCTTTCATGGTATAGGAATCGACCACCCGACCGAAAACATCAAGGGTGGCATCAATGGGGGTTCCCGTAAAACCGACATACGTGGCATTGGGAAGGGAGTCGTGCAAATACTTAGCAAAGCCGTATGTTTTCTTGACGCCATCGGGAGTGACTCGAACACTCTGATCAAGATTGACCTGGGAGCGGTGGGCTTCATCGGAAATACAGATAACATTGAACCGATCGGTGAGAAGTTTCATGTCTTCGGTAAATTTTTGAATCGTCGTCAGGAACACACCGCCGCTCTTTCGATCCTGAAGATAATGGCGCAGTTCCTCCCGACTTTCAACACTGATAACGGTCTCGTCACCGATAAATTTTTTAGCATTGGTAAACTGTTCCGAAAGCTGATCGTCCAAATCATTACGATCGGTAATAAGCAGTATCGTCGGACTTGAAAAATCGATGCTTTTCATCAAAAGACGGGTGAGGTAGAGCATCGCATAACTCTTGCCACTTCCAGTTGCCCCAAAATAAGTTCCGCCTCTTCCATCACCATCAGGCCGCATGTTCTCTTTGATGGAATGAAATAGTTTTCTCGCAGCGTAATATTGCGGATACCGACAGACTATCTTGATGTCTTCCTTAGTGGTATCAGGAAAGAAAATAAAATTGCGAATGATATCAACCAGTCGCTGCCGGTTGAACATTCCTTTGACCATAGTATACAAGGAATTAATACCGTCTTCTTCTTTGAGTTCATAGCCGTCGGTCTTGCCCCAAGCATAGAAAAAATCATACGGAGCGAAAAGCGAACCCGCTCTATTGTTTACGCCGTCGCTGATAACACAAAAGGCGTTGTATTTCAGCAATTCGGGAATATCCCGCCGATAGCGGATCGTCAGCTGATCGAAGGCATTTTTGATCGTCGTGTTTTCTTTGATGGCACTCTTGAATTCAATTACCACAAGTGGGATGCCGTTGATATAAACAATTGCGTCCGGGATGCGTTTCTCGTAGCCCTGGATTTCAAGCTGGTTTACAATCTTGTAGATATTATAACTTGAATCATACTCAGCCGATTCCTCTGCCACAATAGTCGTTAATTCGCTAAGCTTTGGTATAAGCGTTAGCGGTAAATTGCTGTAATCAATCAACTCAATATAGAGGTCTTTCTTGGTGCGATCTTCCCGTTTCAGGACAAAGCCATCCGCGATTAATTTGCTGATTTTTTTATTGCTTCCATAAAGAGCGGAAGCCGGATAGAGTTCAAGTTTCCGAATGACGGATGAAATTTCATTCAGCGTGATGTTTTCACTGGAATATCGGTTGAGAAGGTATTGCCTGAGGTCATCTCGAAGCAGGACATCCGGCATTTCCTTATGGATGTGCTCACCGGTAAGATGTTTGTAGCCTTCGGCTTCAAAGAGTTCGATTACGGCTTGTTCAAGTTTTTCTTCTGTGAATTTCATTAGGCTGTTCATTCCGTAAATATTCTCATTTATGTACGTTGTTTTTTGTTGCCAGACTTAAAAGCAATAATTCTTTGAATTCATCAAGGTATTTGTTATGCAAAACGAGTTCTTCTTTTTGCTTAAATATCGCTTCCGCCACTGTTTCAAATTTGTTAAGTGTTGTGCAATCAGGCACCAACAATTCCGTTTTTTCAAGATCTGTTTTAGTCAACGCTTGCCGAGTAGAACCACCTTCACTTATACCGAGTAGCTTGGACCTGTATTCCGTTGAACATAAAGAACACAGCAATAAATTATGTGCTTTGCATACTGCTTTTAGACGTATTATTGCAACATGTTGATTCACGCGACCAGGAAGAACACTTTCAGGTATTTTACAGCATCGAGCAACCGACACACCTGTGATATTTAATAATACATCATTCTTTTTGAGTGCAACATTACTGAGTTTGTCGGCCTGTTTTTTATCAATGTAAGCCAAATTACGGAATGTGAAATTGAAATCAAAAACATTCATGCTTCTGACAAGTGCAATTCCATTATTTCTGTATCCAGCCTTACCACCTTTTGGTGTCGCCCCACTACCAATTTTAGTTGTGATATCGCTTAACTTTTTAAAATCCCAACCTTTCGGTATCTCACATTCAAATTTGCAATTATATTCCATCTTCCCACCACTCGACTTATACGGCTTCCCATTCTCATCAGGAAATTCAAAATCCACAAACCACTGCTTGTAAATCGCACGCGCCGTTTCTTCCAGTTTCTGATTAAGCTGTTCGTTCAGCTTTATGCGGTTTACGATAATGTTGTATTCCGCAACAATTTTTTTTTGCTTTTCGAGGGTGGGAACCAAAATTGGCAAAGTACAGAAGTCATCCCATCCTATTCCTCCCCTGACATCACTTCCACTAATAAACCACAAATATCTATCTGATTCAGGCCTTGAAAGCCACATCATCAAATAGTCGTCAAGTAATTTTTCTTTATCAACTATTTCAAACACATAATATGCTAACGATATTATCGCTTCCTCAAAATTTTGAAGCAATGAAATAGGAAGATGTTTATCACGCCCTACGCTCATTAACTTACAACCAAATTGGCCTTTGTTGATAACTAAATAATTATCCATATCGGCACCTATAATATTAGCTACTGATGAGATAAATTTTTTATCCAAATTAACGCCTAATAGTCTGGTAATCTTTCCCCCGCTATTTTTGCGCTTCACTTGTCTTATAAACTCACCAATCGGTTTATAATTTAATTTCATAGCCTAGCCTTTTAAACACTTTCAACAAATCTGTTTTTGATTGCTCTTCTTCTTTTAAAAGCTTAGCGAAATCAGCCTGAAGTTCTGCCATCTTTTCATCATAATCTATATTCTCGTCCCTGTTAACAAATTCAATATATTTACTCGGAACAAGCGAAAAATCTTTTGCCTTGATTTCATCAAATGTTGCACTATAACAATATTCAGCTTTATTTTCATACATCTTTTCAAATCCAGTTTGCTGCCAATCATGATATGTTTTGGCAACCTTCGCAATATCATCTTGCGTTAATTGTATGTATTTCTTTTGAAACGGCGACCCCATTTCGCGCAAATCAAAAAAAAGTATTTCTTTTTCACGATTTCGATACTTCTTAATTTCATCATTACGCTCAACTGTTCGTGCCTTTTGGTTCTTGTTCAAAATCCAAATTGTCACACTGATATTTGTGGTATAAAACATGTTCTGCGGAAGAATCATGATCGCTTCCACAAGATTATTCTCAATCATCTTCCGTCTGATTTTATATTCATCTCCGCCACCCGAAAGAGCACCATTGGCAAGAACAAAACCAGCAACTCCGTTTTCGGACAGTTTTGAAACCATATGCAAAATCCAAGCATAGTTCGCATTGCCGGTGGGCGGTACTTCGTAACCATCCCAACGGGGATCATCCGTCAATTCATTATCCGCACGCCATTGCTTCTGGTTAAATGGAGGATTCGCCATTATGTAATCAGCTTTCAAGTCTTTGTGCTGGTCACGGGAAAAGGTATCCTCGGCAACATCACCTAGATTCCCCGATATTCCCCTGATGGCAAGATTCATCTTTGCTAGTTTGTACGTCGTCGAAGTATATTCCTGACCATAGATGGAAAGATTTTTCTTGTTTCCATGATGACTTTCAATAAATTTCACCGACTGCACGAACATCCCGCCAGAACCACAACAGGGATCATAGATAATGCCGCCGTATGGTTCTATCATTCCGGCTAGCAGATTTACAATGCACTTAGGCGTATAAAATTCGCCTTTACCTTTCCCTTCGGCCAATGCAAATTTACTCAAAAAGTACTCATACACACGCCCGACAATATCCAGCTCTTTGTCCTGAAGGGTATCGATATTATTTATTGTGTCAAAAAGTGAGGCAAGCTTCGCAACGTCAAGATCAAGACGAGAATAATAGTTATCCGGCAATGCGCCCCTTAGGGAAGGATTATTTTTTTCAACGGTCGCAAGAGCCGTATCGATTTTGAGAGCAATATCGTCTTGTTTGGCGTTCTTCTTCAGGTACCCCCACCGGGATACTTCGGGAAGAAAAAATACGTTTTTCATGGCGTAGAACTCCACCATATCCACATATTTCTCTTTGCCTTCAGCAATGAGTTCGGCTTTCCGCTCCTCAAATTTATCACTGGCAAATTTCAAAAAAATCAACCCGAGTACCACGTGCTTATACTCTGACGGCTCAACTTTTCCACGAAGCTTGTTTGCCGAATCCCAGAGGACTTCTTCCATCGATTTTTGCTTTTTCGATACAGTTTTCTTCTTTACCATATTCTACCTTTTTCGTTCTTCTATAACTTATTCATTGCTTAACTCGTATATTATGAGGGCTGACGCAAAATGAAACGACCAATAACAATGCGGTTGAATAACTGGTTAGCCTTTTTCTTTGATAAGTTTATTTGTAAAAATCAAGACACATTCTTTAATCAATAAATATAACGCTCGAACTTCAATCGGTGTTATTAAAATATTATCTTCATATATATTAGGCGATTTTTGTTTCTTTAATAATGTCTCTGTTGATCTTCCTCCATTATGCACCATACAATGTCTAATTTCTCTAGCAAGGGCAATCGTATTATTATTCCAACATTTACTAGCCGTTTCCTCCCCGATAAAAGATATCATTTTTTTGTTGAACTTTCTATCGGTTATTCTAAGTTTATCTTCATGACTAACAATTTTAATTGATTGAAGGATATAATCTTCATAGGAACAATATATTGCGACGTAACAATTTTCAGACGTCTTGCCAAGAGCAGCTCCAAACTCAGATCTCTGTCTATATTGAATCCATAATTCATCTCGATTAATTTTGTAAGCTTCACTAACAGATGTAACGAATAGCCAAGGGAGCGTAAAAGCTCGTATAGCAGAATACAAATTACCGCTGAAATGATCTCCAACGTTATACAGAATGGTTCCATCGATTAGTTTATAAAAATTTTCAGACCAAATTTTATCAAAAAAATCACAATATTCATTTAAATCATATGGAATTAAATACTTTTTCATGGAACTCCTAAGACGCTAACATCACGGATCCTTGTAAAACCATTTTGTTGAGCTCATGTTATCTACTGATAATTATATCGGCCAAATCTGTTTTGATCCAAATTCACGCCATTCTTTGATTTCGTTTGTTGCAGCATTCTTAGAATCGCTTCGTGAAAGTCCCTTTTTTCTATAATGTTTTGACAATGCTCTATGTAATATTTTATTCCACTCATCTCTAAAAGGCCTTGAAGGAACTTCTACCAATATACGAGTATGATTAAGTGTTGTGCTAATACGATCACCTTCTTTACCTGACTGGATATAGACTCCTTGAGCATGAATGATTTGATCTACAATGCCAAATTGTCTTACAATGTCAAATTCTAGTTTTATTATACACTCACAGGGCTTTAGCATCATTAATATAAGCGAAATCTTATTAAGATTGAACCTAATGAACTTTGAAGTAATTGACCAAGCACTTTTAGTATTACCAGCTCCTATATTTTTATGAGCTTGTATCATATTTTTAATATCAGGACGGAATGATGTATCGATAATTAAGACAGGAATAATTCTTCCATCTGCAATTCCTCGTGTTGCGACAACCGCATCTGATATAATAAGTACAGGCTCCTTCTCGATCTCATTTCTTATCTGAATTTTGGTCTCATGCCATTTTATCATTATCTGTTTCCTGGAGCAAAGATGCTTCTAACTCTGTCGCCTGTCCACTATTATCAATTATTGTAACCATATAAGTATCTACACATGCCCCTCGAATCATTTCATTCGACAGTTTGAATATTGCTGAACCATTAATAGTTGAATACGAATCTATATTCAAAGGGATTTTTAATGGATTTTCAATTTTTTTGAATTTATTCTTCAAATTAGGATTATGCGGTATAGAAACATTTAAAAATGGGCCATCTCCTTTTTGGTATTCTATACGAAGCCTAATATCTTTGATTGAGTTCTTAGAGGCAGAGTTGTTAGTTATCATTAAATGAAAAACAAAAAGCCTTTCATCTGATTCATCTATACGCTCAATATATGAGTCTAAAATGGAAAGACCCAAAGACGAACAATTCCTTTTATCTTGTTCTAATGCAAGAGAATAAGCCTTTTTTGCAATCCCAACACTTCGAGCTGCATACCAAATTGCAAATAATGTACCCAAAAATGATATTATCCATTTCCATTCCATAATTTATATCTCACATCTAATGTGCGCTTCACCGGCCGAGGTACAAATTCCAGTAAAAAGCTGATTACATGACCTTTCCCATTTTGCTATCACACCTCAAACACCGTTGATATTTGTGCCCTTCAATCTCTTCTTCATAGCTACATTGATCACAGTAATTCATCTCGCATTTCGGACAATCATAGATTGCGTTAACTCGCTGACCAGTTCTGTCGCTTTTCTGACCGACAGTTGAACCACAAAAATTGCAATAAGCTTTGTTTATATTTAAAAAATATTAGTTGATAATCATTCTGATGTAAAAAAATCGTATATATCATATCATAATTTGGGAAAAATTAGATATTTGCAACCACTATTGTCTTTGTTTTCTTTTCTTTTTTTGATTTTACCTGATATTTCGATTCGGTGTCTGATTTTAGGATTCTTTCCAACACACCAACACCTCAAAATTATATTAATATAGCACAAATCAGGAGTTCATATAACACTAATTAAAAAAAATCCAACTTTAAATCCCCCGAATAACGCATATCCTAATATACCATAAAAATCAACCTTCAGTCTTAAAAAATGAACTACCTCGGCCCTCTAGATCTGGATAGTTCATTTAAATTCTATTAATTACTTTAATTTTATTTGTGCTGAATTTTCTGGCATATCGAATTTTTCCATAACATTTCCAATCTTTGTCATACAAGATCGTATCCAGAAAAGGCACATCAAAGCCAGTTAGCCACATATCGACAACCATCGCAATCTTAAAATTCGATTTGGCATTCTTGAACTGACGATCTAGCTCTTTGCGATAATCCTTTGTTCCAAACAGATCCCAGAGTTCTTTCGGGTCGTCTTTGCCTCAAGTCATCACTATCTTAATTTTTTCGATCTGCTTGATTTCTTTGCGCTCTTTTGGGGGCAGCGCAGCGCCTTCATCACATTCCCGGATTTCTGCCCACTGCGGCCTCAATTTAATGATTCCCTTGTACAAGTCGTAAGCAATCTTTCTGCTGGATGAAACAAACATGATTTTGCCGAGAACGGTCGAGCCTTCTTCAACGCGTTTCTCATAGTGAGTCACAAAATCTTTCGCGAGTTCCGCAAGGCGGTTCGGGTCGCCGAGAATGATTTCCATGTTAGTGACAGCCTTCTTACTCGCTTCGATCTGACAATCATTGGTTCCTTCGTCAAGCTCTGCAAATAGTCGACTTTTGGCGGCTTATTCACAGGTCATATACTGAACCACCAGATTATCAATGGAACGGTAAAGATTACAATAACGGCCAAAAGACACCCCTGGCCTTTATCGCTTGTCCCACCTCCCAGAGTGGGCATTTGCGGTGCAACCTTTCCCGATTTTAGTAGCTCTGGCGCAACAGAGTAGATAGCAAAATCCACCAATGAATCTGGGTTAAGGTCAGAATTGCCAACGGGATCTGCCCATCCTTCACCCCACCCCTGCGAGTCACCAAACAAGATAGCCTTCTTTATCACGGCTTTCGAGGGCTTCTTCACGTTCATCATGGAGCGTAAATCCGCATCCCCAAACATAAAATCCAACACATCGTCAATTCGCTCCTGGAATTGCTCAGCTTTGTCTTCGGCTTTCTCTTCAAGTTCGTCAATATACTCTTCAGCTCGCCAACGATTGATGCCCTTCTGCGAATCACCTCCCAATTTGGCTATCTTGTTGAGTTGAGCCTTGGTCGGCGGTTTCCCTTCTTTGGGATCAGCATCCATCTCAGCATCGCCAAGAAGTTCATTCGCTCGGCAAAAAGTCACGTTCTCAGGCAGACAAGCACCTAACTCTTCTGCTTGATTCCTCTGTTCAGGAGTTGCTGGGGCCGTCTGCGATAGAATGTCGCATATTTGTGAAGCTTCTCGTTTGGTGGCTGGGACTTCGCCATCCAGCATCTTGATGTACTCGATCTGTTGTTTTGTTGGGGGTTGTTCACCATCAAGCTGAGTAATAAGCTCCGATGCTTGCTTCGATGTGAGTTTCTGAGGGATTGTCGCGCCCAGCCCATGGAGGAAGTTGAGTTGCTTTTTCGTAGGCGGTGCCGAAGACAACAACTTGTCGATTAGCTCCGATGCGCCATCTTTTGTTAGGCTCTGCTTGGGCATCCCGCCGAGAGCCTTAATGTAGTTTATCTGTCTCTGGGTTGCTGGTTCACTCATAAGTTACTCCATTCTCTTGATTTATTTACATAATGGGCAGAGCACAAAACTTATTTTTTATCGAATAATTTTTTCGCAACACTTGAAATCAACGATATTTTAGAATACCACGAAAAATCATCAGATGTAACGATTCATTATATATTTTATTTTTTTCCATGAATCTTATTGACTTTATTGATAATTGACCATTCAGTACTGTAATAATTATTATCAATTGGTTTACCATTAGCAGCAAAGCTTTGAAAAACAAGACGGCTAATGCTGTCTAATATTTCAAGAGGCATAATTTTGTAATCTATGCTTTCAAAATCCATGTACATTACTTTGTAGCCTTGTAAATGAAGCTGGTCTCTACTTGATATCTTTTCTGTCAAGTGCGCCTTAAATTTCTTGCTATTATTTTCATTGAAATAAATTCCAATTATTTTTTCTGAATCTATTAATTCTAATTTTGATAACTCATCATTTTTATTCAAGCCATTCATATATTTTTTTCCAATTTTTTTAGATAACAATGTTGAAACAAAAACCTTATTGACATGACCAGATTTATAGCATTGCAATAAATAACCATTTTTATAATTATCATTTATTAGAATAACATAATCGGCTTCCAATGGCTCATCCTTAGACATTACATAAATACCAGATTTGTATAGGTTAAAATATCTAAGAAGTATTTCAGAATTATTAGTGCTCATATCTGAATGCTCTATATTGGGTTTAACATTTTTTATTTCTTGTTCCAATACTTTTTCTTTAGACAATATTTCATTAGTACTATTTGTAGTTTTTTCATATTGAACTTCTGTCGTGAGTTCATTTTCTTTTTCAGGCTTTTTAAGAGGTTCTTTTTCCTTAACTTTAGGAATCAGTTTCCAAAGAGGTTCTAAAGATTTTATTCGATTTGTATAATATTCATAACCTCTAACTCTAAAAAACTGCCAGCCACAACGTTCCAGAACTGTTTGACGCTTTATATCATTTTGATATTGTTCAGGTCCGTGCCATTTATCACCATCGCATTCGATAGCCAATTTTGTTCCATCAGGACAAAGCATAACTAAATCAATTCGATACCTTCCAGCAACTTTATATTGGGGAATTACACCAAAACCTTGCATTACAATTTCATTCCTTACCTCAACCTCAAACCAACTATCATACGGTTCTGGCTGTGTTCCTAAGGTTTTTTGTTTTGGAATAGATATTAGTTGTTTGTCAAAATGACCAGGAGTATTATAATTCTTGAAATGGTCTAATAATTTATACCGCAAGTCATTGTTGTTTTTTAAATCTTCCAACTGGACTGAATGGAAAAGATAGATTTGCTCTTTCGCACGACTGACAGCAACATTAAAACGTCTTTCATCTACAGGTTTTGTTAGAGCTGATCGATTATGATTATGTGCTGTTACTAAACTCAAAAAGATAATATCTCTTTCATCACCCTGAAAAGAAGCAGAATTGCCACATACAATTTTTCTTTTATGATACTCTTCTTCACCAATTGTTTTTAAAAGCAAATTTTCAATAAGACTTGCTTGTTGATTGCCTTGAAGTGTAATTACTCCAAAAGTTTTATCGTTATAACGATTATCTTTTATTAACTTTGTAATTGTTAATATGATTTGATTAGCTTCAGGCTCATTAGTAATTCTTGAACTTCTACCTTCCGTATATCCATTAGTGCAAAATACAGTTTTTAAAGGATCAAGCCTTTTTTCAGAATATTGTTTTAAAGGATAAAGCCCTTTCCCATCAGGGGCATAAAAATATTTATTGCAAAATTGTATAATTTCTGGCATACACCTGAAATGTTCTCTCAGAACAATCCTCTCATCACAGAAAACCGTAGCAAAGTCAAAAAAGCTAAAGTCAGGATGAAAGCAGTCTTTAAATTCAAAGTCACATAAAAACTCTTCAATATAAGGTGTCATTTTATCAACATCAACCCCAATGTTTTCTGGGGCAATTTGTTTGTCATCACCGACAATGATAATTTTTTTTGAAATATAGAGCAGGAAAATTGCATCTGGTCCTAACTGACTTGCTTCATCAATAATAGTATAATCGTACATTCCCTGTTCAGGGGTTATGGATTGTGCAACTTTATAAAGAGGCATAATCCAGCAAGGAATTGAGTCTTTACATTTTCCCATTTCTCTTTGAACATCTTTCTGGAATTTTCTTGCTTTTTTCCCTTTCCCTTTCGCTTTAATAGCAAACTGGGCAAATGCGCTAAGATGTTGTCGAATGTTTTTATCCTGGTCGATACTATGTAAAACATGTATCCAAGCCTTCTTTGCGGCAAGTTTAGCAACAAGTCTACCTTTTTTGACTTTTATTTGATGTAGGTTATGCCTTAATTCTTGCTCATAATCAATGTTCATTAATTTATTGATTTCCTTTTGAGCATGTTTAAAATAAATAGCTAATTTAAAATCAGGTAAATCTTGTTTTGTAAAACCACTTGACTGTATGGAATCAAATAAATTTGGTAATCTTTTTTGAATATTTTCCTTTAATTTCAAAAAAGCCTGAAAATTAAACTTTCCTTTATTTAATGCGTCAATTTGTTTTATGCACTTATTATAAGCATTAGCGTCAATTTGTTTAAATGCTTCAAATATTTTTTCTTTTATTGGATGACAATTTGGATTACTCAGAGATGCTTCCGCTTTTTTGATAATATCCTTATAAAATTTAACCTTCTGCAATAAATGATTGTATTCAGTTTTACTCAAAATAATTTCCAAATTTTCTGTATTAAAAGGAGTTATAGATAATTCAGAATAATCTTCAATCTCCTTTCTCTTTTTCTCTGACAAATTAATGATGTCTATTAATTTAACCACCTCAGAATGGATGTTCTGGAAGTAATTAAATCTTTTCAAATATGATTCTGTTTTAGGAATTTCTTTATTCCATAATTCAGATAATTCATTAATATCTTGTCGAATTGAGATGTCTTTCAAAACAATTTCAAATTCTTCTTTTGTATCACAAGGGCTTCCATTAACCTTCACTTCATCAATAAAACAAAGACGTTCTTTTATTTCTTTTGGTAGAAAAGGTTTTTTCAGTGTGAATTTAATACCTGATAATGAATTGCCATCTTT
>JBAYAV010000017.1:0-18818 GCA_041669565.1 Lentisphaeria bacterium | reverse complement strand
TTGTTGGAATCCCAAATATTGGAAAATCAACCCTGGTGAATCGTTTGCATGAAAAGAATAAAGCGCAGATGGGACCCAAACCGGGGGTGACACGGCAAACGCAGTGGATTGTGCTTTCCGATGATGTAGAATTATTGGATACGCCTGGAGTAATGTGGCCGAAAGTGCGAAATAAATGCCACGAGTTGTTGCTGACCGTGCTCGGTAATATCCGCGATGAAGTGATGGGGGTTTCTATGCCCGCGGAATTTTTAGCATGGCAGTTGCTGGAGCTGAATCGGGAGGAAGTGTGGTCGGCCCTGGGGCTAAAAGAGTCGCCGCATGAATATATGGATATCCTTCATGGTGTAGCGGAACGCAGAGGGCTGTTGCAAAAGGGCGGCGGGCTGGATCTTGAGCGGGCATCGGTGGTGCTGTTAAAAGAATTTCGTGATGGTCATCTGGGGCGTACGACTTTTGAATTTCCTCCTTGTTCCGAAGACGCTGCTGTGGTCTGAGGCGTTTCGTTTGTAAATTTTCATTTTTAGTTGTTGTTTTTTACAGTGCACTTTATCTAGAGTAGAATTTTTTTTGAAAATTTTACTCTAGATAGAAAATATAGATTTTAACGGGTTATCATAGAAAGAATAAAATGATACATAGAGGGAAGAATTGCATTGACGGGCTGCTTTTGGTGGATAAGCCGGTTGATTGGACGAGTCATGATGTTGTGAATTGTGTTCGTCGTCGTTTCGATTTATATAAAACGGGTCATTGTGGGACATTAGATCCGTTTGCAACGGGATTGCTGATTTTATTATTGGGAAAGGCAACCAAGCTGCAGGATTTATTAATGTCCGAGACCAAAATTTATTCTGGGGTTATGCGCTTGGGGGAAGCAACGGACAGCCAGGATCGGATGGGAAATGTGACGGCCGTAAAAGAAGTGCCGAAATTAGTGCGCGGTGATTTGGAGGCATTGGCCGGGCATTTTTTAGGGGATCAGTTCCAGATACCGCCGATGGCATCGGCGATAAAGGTGGATGGCAAGCCGCTGTATAAATTAGCGCACCAGGGCAAAACGATTGAGCGGAAACCGCGTCCGATTTCCATTAAGTCTTTTGATATCACGGATGTTGATTTACCCGATGTTGGGTTTCGTCTTTGTTGTTCGAAGGGCACCTATGTGCGGACGATAGCGGACGATTTTGGGGAGAAGCTTGGTTGTGGCGCGCATTTGGAAGAGTTGCGGCGGGAGCAAAGCGGAGATTTTCGCGTGGAAAATGCCGTTTCTATGGATTTGATAAAAGATTGGGAATTATCGCAGCTGCTTGAACATTATGTGCCGATGGAAGATCTTTGCGCTTTCGATGCCAAAAAAGACTAAATTGGCGTTTTTTTGGGGGAGGAGTGTTGAAATGGTGAATGAAAAGCGATGGATGCGCGTTTAAGAGATTGAGCCGACGTTGATTTTGTTGTTGTCGTGTTGTTAATAATGAATAACGCAGAGTTTGTACGCTTTGTGTTTTAGGTTACTAGAATGAATAAATGTATAAGTGTGGCATCCCTGGCGGAATTATCTGGTAAGGTGGAGCGGATTGTTGTGGCGATTGGGGTTTTTGATGGTGTGCATCGCGGGCATCAGGAAATATTTCGGCAGCTGCTTGAATTGGCGCGGGAGAAGAATGCGGTTCCGGCAGTGCTTTTTTTTGAGCCGTTTCCGAAAACCGTTTTATTTCCAGAGTCGGCGCCGAAAAAATTAACAACCATTGAGCAAAAGCGGAAACTTTTAGCGGAAGCGGGTATTTCTTATAGCATTGAAATGCCGTTTACGCATGAATTGGCCGCGGAATCACCGGAGCAATTTTTGCATCGGACTTTTTTTCAATGTAAAGAATATCCGCAAGTGGTCGGTTTTTGCGTGGGTAAAAATTGGCATTTTGGCTGCAAAAATAGTGGCGATGCGGCTTTTTTACAGAAGCTCTCTCGAGAATATGGCGCGGAAGCATGGATTGTTAAGCCGGTGTGGTATCAGAAAAAAATGATTAGCAGTACGCGAATTCGCCGGGTTATCAGCGCTGGAAAATTGTCGGAGGCATCCGAAATGCTGGGGCGCCCAGTTGCTTTATGCGGTACTGTTATTCATGGCCTTGGAAAAGCGTCCGGAGAACTACAGTGTGCAACCGCAAATTTTATTGACAGTACGCTGCAGTATCCGCCTTTTGGCGTTTATGCCGCATATACCCGGTTATGGAATGAAAAGAAATGCTATCGCAGTATTGTTTATATTGGTGATGCACCGACCATTCGCAAAAATGAGATCGGGCGTGTTGTGACGGAAATTCATCTGCTGCAGGAAAAAGAAATTGATTTATATGGCAAGTGTGTTGAAGTGGCGTTAATTTCTTTTTTACGCTGCAGTAGGAAATTTGCAAGTGTAGAGGCTCTGAAACAACAGGTGGCAGAGGATATTGTGCAAACAAACGCCGTTTTAGAAGATCGATAAGTCTTTCAAGAAAGAAAAATTATTGTTTTTTGCCGTTCTTCCCGGCGGTTCTTAACATAACAGTCAGCATTTTATGTATATTTTGTGGTTTATCATCGTTTTGTTTATCAGCCTATTACTGGAAGTCGGTTTTGGTAATGCGGGCTATTCGTTTCCCTTCATCTTATTGGCGGGGTATTACTATTCGACAGTCGCGTCCATAAAAGTAACTGTGATCCCATTATTGATCACGGCGGTTATGATGGAAAATTTGCGAATGAATCAATTTCCGATTTATATCACTGGCATGTTTTTGGTTTTGATAATGGGTGAATTGTCAAAGCGTTTTGGGGATCCGGGATCGGTGGTGTTTCGTTTTGCGGCTGGCTGGATGATTGGTCTTTGCTGGCTACTGCTTCAGCTGCTGGATGCTCTTTGTCAAAAAGCGGTGATCGGAGTCAATCTCTGGGGATATGTGCTGGCGCAGTTATTTCTACCGGCTATCCTTTTTTGTGCGCTGCAGCTTTTTCTGGATGGACAGGCTCAATTTTTACATTTTCGCACCTGGGCCGAAAGTAGTCGCCAGCGCGATGGCAGCCTTGATAAGGAACTCGGTGAATGAAACGAAATTTTTGGCGGGAAAAGATAGAATTTCGGACCGCGGTGTGTGCGATTGTGTTAAGTGTGCTGTTCGGTCTGTTACTTGTGCGACTTTGGCAGGTGCAGGTGCTGCAGGGGTCGGAATATCTCTATAAAACGACACAGCAAAGTGTGCGGCCGATCCGCCTGAATCCAGTACGGGGACGCATCTTCTCTTCGGAAGGTGTTCCGCTTGCCGACAATATTTCGCATTATGATTTGGCGATTTATATTTCCAAGATGCGTCAGCCTGGCTCACGGGAAAAAACACTGGATTACATCATGAGAATGAAAAATCTTGTGGCGAATCTCTTGCATCGCGAGTCGCCTTTAATGCGGGAAGACATCCTGAAACATATGCGTCAGCGTCCCGTATTGCCGATGATATGGTTTAATAATTTATCGGATCGCGATGTCGCAATCATTAGTGAGATTACGCCGCCGCTTCCTGGGGTTGTTATTTTACCGCGGAACGAGCGTTCTTACCCGATGGGGTCGCTGGCGTCGCATATTCTTGGTTTTACGGCCTGGAATTGGCCGGATGGCCGGGAAGTCCAGCAGGATTATTCCCGCATTTATTTGTCGCGTGAATTACAGGGGCGCAGTGGCCTGGAAAAACTTTATAATGAGGCTCTCAGCGGAAATGCCGGCGCGCAGCTGGTGCAAGTGGATTCGCTAGGGTATGTGCATCAGCAACTTGAAAAAATTGCTGTTCAGCATCATGGCAGTGATCTGATTTTGACGATTGATACAAAAGCGCAGAAAATAGCCGAGGATCTTTTAGAGGGCTATGTGGGGGCGATGGTACTGATGGATGTTCATACCGGCGCGGTTTTAGCGATGGCGTCGGCTCCCACGTATGATGTTTCGCGCATTAATTATAATCGCTACCAAGAATTGAGAGCGCGTGAAAAAACGGACATGCCGATGCTGAACCGGGCGGTAAATGGCTTTTACACGCCGGGTTCCATTATTAAGCCTTTAACAGCATTGGCGGCACTGCAATGCGGTGCGATTACACCGGAGACTACGTATGAATGTATTGGTTACTATAAACTTGGCAATGTAAAGATTCACTGTGCAAAACGATGGGGGCATGGCGTTTTGGATTTGCGCCATGCTATCAGTGTTTCTTGTAATCCGTATTTTATTAATACTGGAATTAAGACGGGCATTGATCATTTAGCGCCGATGTATATTGCTGCCGGGCTTGGTGAAAGAACCGGTATCGAATTGACGGAGTATAATTCGAGTTTGGCGCCGTATCGGGGCTTGGCGCAAAAGTTATGGAATCGAAATTGGCTGACGATTGACACGGCTTATATTTCGATGGGGCAGGGCCCCATTACGGTTTCACCGCTGCAGATGGCGGTTTATGTTTCCGCATTGGCAAATGGTGGAAAAATCATGCGCCCTTATATTATTCAGGCGCTTCGGGGAGCGGATGGATCGCTGGAGAAAGTAACGACACCGAAAATTCGTCATCGTTTGCCTGTTTTGCCGGCGTATTTGCAGTGTGTCAAAGATGGAATGATAATGGCCGTAGAAGAGCCCGGGGCTTCGGCAGCGTCGCTGAAGGATGCAGGAATTCAATTGGCGGCAAAAACAGGGACGGCTGAGGTTGGAAGTGGAAAAGATAAATATAAAAATACGTGGATTATTTGTTATGGTCCGGCTGAAGAGCCGGCGTATGCTTTGGCGTGTGTTATAGAGCACGGGCGATCTGGCGGTCGGACTGTGGGCCCGCTTGTAAAGTCGTTCTTTCTACAATGGCTTGGCGCAGAATAGAGCCGGATTTGTTTGAACGCGTCAAAGGGCTCGCAAAAAAAGCAGCAAAATATATTTAACTTTGAGTCTGTCGCTGATATTATAAATGGTCGATCAGCAGCAGACCTAAAATCGAATGCGGCATTTTTTTATAGAGTCTTCGGAGTTAAGGTCCAATTTTCAAAGCGTGGGTATTTTCTTGTTGTGCTGCCACTTTTTCAAGGGCTTCGCGATTTTGGGATGCGATATAGACTGTTGCGCCTGTTTCGGATAGTGCAAGTGCTATTTGGCATCCGTCGAGCCCAGTACCGCCGGTTAGCAATGCCACTTTACCTTTTAATGAAAAATCATCGAGTACTTTTATAGTAATTATTTTTTGTTCTTTTTAATAGAGTATTGTTTTTGGGGTTTTATGGTAAAAAGATTTACCAATTTTTTAGAATTTCATCGGATGGTTTTGTTTTAGACAATTGATCATATTTTTCTTTTGCCAACTTCAAGTCATCATAGACATATTCGCAGCATTGTGGATTTGTTTGTCCCATTTTATCATAGACATTGTAGAGTCCAGCTTTTGTATATAAGGGGAGGACCCAGCCGGGACAATGGTTGCAGTACAGCGGGCTGGCACCGGCGTCATTATCCATGGCTTTGCTCAAACTGGGGCAGACATTCATGCGCAAGGTCAGGCAGTGTTTTTCAAGCTCGATGTCCATAATGCAGTTTTCGTCATGTTTTACTTGTACATAATAATTATAGACGCCCTGCAGGCCATTTTTTTGGAAATTTTCCAAGCAGTGTTTTTCTTGCAGTTTGGAAATTTCATGATAATATTTTGACAGGCCACCAAGGGTGTCCAGTTCTTTAAATACTTCATTATAGAAACGTACGAAGTGGTCACTAGGGATCATTTATTTGCCTCCTTGTAAAAACGCTGTATGCAGGATCCCTTGCCTGTTTTTGTGGTTTCTGTTTTCCATTGGGTGCCTTCGCAAATCGCGTTATTTAGATAGATGGTGGATAAACAAAAATGGGGCGATACTGGGAAGCCCATTTTGTTCAGTGCTGCAATTGCCGGGCATTGCCGTACCGTAAGGATGATTTCATTGGTTTTTATGTTCAGATCAAAATCGGCGCCCTCACGATTGAAGAAGTAGGCGATATGCTCTATGAGTTCGGAGGGATCGTCATTGAGCAATTTTGTATGGATGGATTTATAAACCTTCTGTCCCATATTGTCAAAGATCTTTTTCAGGGTGTCTTGTCCATAGTTTTTGATGATGTAATCGATGGTTGTATTCAAGGTCCCGTGAAAATCTTTGGCCAGTTCGCCGGTTTCGTGATAACGCAGCATTTTTAGTCGAGCTCCTTTTGCATTTCTGCTAAGCATTGATCAATGCGCTGTTTCGCTTCTGGTGTAAGGGAGTCCATTTCCTGGGCTAGCGTAAGCGGAGAAGACATAAGCCCCATTTTCATTAATGCATATTTTTGGCCATTATAAACATTTGCTAAATCGATGCCGTAAATTCCGTGGAATAAGTGAATTAGGCGGTTTTGGCAATGCCTTGCTTTGACGAAATCGCCGTTGTCGGCAGCATGAGCGAGAGCAACGAGCATTTTGCTGGAGAGGGCTCCCATTCCAGAAATAATGCCGTCACAGCCGGCCATTAGTGCTTCGTCATCGGCCCATTCCTGGCCCTCAAATAAAAGTGGTTTTAAGTCTTGTTCTTTTTTCATGACTAAAAGTTCTCGGCGTAGCCACATATTGCTGGATGAATTTTTAATGCCTTTTAGATTTGGATGCTTCATGATTGCGGCAAATTGATCTAGGGATAAGGTGATATTGTTATTCGGGGGGCAGTAATAAAAGTAAACGGGCCGATCGGCTTTATCCAAGACGGTTAAAATGGATTTTACGGGGTCGAGGCTGCTCGTTGCTCCCGGCAGCATAAAGACATAATAATCAAAGTCGTATTTCTTGTATTTTTGCATGTTTTTAAGCGAAAGACCCAAGCTGGTAGCATTGATCCCGACGAGCAGTTTTGCTTTTTTGTTAATGATTTCAGTTGCAATTTCTACGTATTTTTCTTTGAATTTATTTGAAAAGCTGCCCCATTCGCCCATGGAACCTAAAATAAAAAAACCATCGATGCCGTGTTTGATGTTTCGGCTAAAAATATTTTGTAATCCTTGGACATCCAAGTCACCGTTTTCTAATAAAGGAGTGACGGATGCTGAAACTGTTTTCTTTTTCATTTTGTTTTTTCTCTTTGTTTGGTAGGCAATTTTGTGAAACGAATTGATCTGATTGTGGCGAAACGTAAAAGCGCATTCTCATTTAAACTTGATTCTGAACTCTTGCTAAAAACAAACTTGATTGTTTAAATTACTTCTTTTATCTTTTTTTTGTTTTTTTGGGGGGGCTCTTGCAAATGATATTTTTTCCCTTTTTTAAATAAAAGCAATTCTCGGGGTGTTCGTAAATACCGTATTTTGAATAAAAAATAATAAAAGTGGGTATAACGTTGGAGAGATCGGTATTTAGCGGACGCTAAATAAGATTCGCGTCGATTTCCTTTCTCTTGTTGGCTTATTATCGATGATCATTTGTGCGAGTCTAAAAAAACATTTCGCGGGTTTTCGAGCATGAAGATACACACACGGCCGTGCATTTCCGGGAATTTTAAACATGCGATCGTAATATTGTAATGGGGGCGTTTCTTTCCGTATTTGGGCGATGATATTTTATATCAGCTTTGTGCTCACAGCCTAAGTTTTTAAGCCATTTGTTTCCACCTCACACACTACATGTGATTTCTGTTATTTGAAACGAAATTTAACTTAATGTTCAAAACCTTAATGTCAAGTTTGCGGAGGTATTTATTTCCTCTTTTTCCATAAGTGAGAAACTGTTCGCTTCTCGTTTTATGTGTGCATTTTACCGTTTTTTTTTTGGGGGGGGTAAAAAATCAACTGGAATACGAAGGTCAAGAATTTGAGACTCTGTTGATTGATAGCATTGTGGAAATAATGCTTTATGAAAAGGATGGGTACCTGGTACAATCAATTTTGAAAAAAAGAAGTGAAATATTTTTGCTGGGGAGTCTCTGAGGGAAGTTTTTTGTTTCCTCTTGTTTTATATCGTGCAAATTGTTTTGTTGGACGAACTTGGGAAACGATTGGTGTTGAAAAGCGTTTGTGGAGTTAAAAAAACAGGTCTTTTTTTATGATTTATTTTCCCTTCTTGCCCATATTTTTACTTGTAAAAGATAAAAACAGCTGTATAGTATTTCTCACGACGAAATAATTAATGCGGGATGGAGCAGTTGGTAGCTCGTCAGGCTCATAACCTGAAGGCCGTTAGTTCAAGTCTAACTCCCGCAACCAATATAAAAAAGAGCCTCTGAAATTAGATTTCAGGGGCTCTTTTTCTGTAAGGCTTATTCTTATTTTTGCGTTAAAATATTTTTTTTAATTTATAAACAATATATTATAGATATTTCATTCATTACTCATTACCAGAAAGAACCCACTATCATGCCAGAAACAGGTCAATTATTAGAAGTCTCCATTATCGATATTGCTTTTGGCGGTTCCGGTGTTGCTAAACTAGAATCCGGTGCCGTTGTTTTTGTCCCTTATTCCGCGATTGGTGATAAGCTGGAAATCAAAATCACAGAGTGCAAGAAAAACTTTTTCCGCGGTGAAATTCAGCAAATAATCGTGCCGTCACCCGATCGTATTGAACCAAAATGTTGTCATTTTGGACGATGTGGGGGCTGTGTGTATCAGCACTTGGATTATAAGGCTGAACTCAAAAGCAAACAAATGCAGTTGCAAAGCTGCCTGAAGCGTGTTGGCGGCATTCAGGATCTGCCTGAATTTGATATGGTTGTCGCATCCCCGCTGGAATACGGTTATCGAAATAAATTGAGGTTGGAACCCCACAAGCCTATCTTGGAAACCGATGGCGTTCATCTTTCCTATGGCTATTGCCTGCGGGATAACAATACTTATTTTACAGTTAAAGAATGCCCCCTTGCAGTAGATGTGCTCAATAAGCATTTAGCCAGCGCGATCCACAGCCCGTGGGGAAAACAGAATGCGAAACACAAACCCCCGATGCCGGTTACACTTCGAGCCGATGCGCAGAATAATTCGCATTTTTATTTTGGGCGTGCTCCCATAAGCGTTACGTGGCTGAAGGAAGAAATTCACGGCAAAGAAGTCAGCGTGCCATTAGGCAGTTTTTGGCAAGTGAATCATGCGGTTGCTGAATCTCTGTTAAAAGTAGTCGCTCATTGGGTAAAACCGCTGGGAATGGAAACGCTTATTGATGCTTACAGCGGCGTGGGGACGTTTTCTCTTGCGATGCCGACCGGCTTTGTGGAGCGCATTCTTATTGAAAGCGACCGGCAGGCTGGCGAGGCCGCCAAGCTGAATCATGCCAATTTTCAATTAGGCTGCCAGGTGATACCTCAGCGTACTGAAAGTGTCCTGCCTAATATCACAAAACAGCATGATATGAAAAGCACGCTTGTTGTGATTGATCCTCCGCGCAGTGGCTGTCAGCCAAAGGTGATTGAGACCCTGGCAATTCGTAAGCCAGCTTATATTCTTTATGTATCGTGTAACCCGGCAACGCTGGCGCGCGATCTAAAAAAACTAATGCTGAAGGATGGTTATGAGATTTGCAAAATCGGCCTCTTCGATATGTTTCCGAGAACGGCCCATTTTGAAAGCGCGGTATTGCTGGCAAGAAAAGACAAGTAGGGTCCTTAAAATCAAAGTAAATAAAAGCCTTTTCAGAGGTTATCGTCCGTAGCGGTAATCTTGGAAAGGCTTTTTTTATTAGCTAAATTTTATGTTTCGTGAGTTGACAGCTTGGTTTGAAAAACTGGTTCTGCTGATAATAGAATGGCTTGTGTTTTGAATATTTTTGCTCGAATAAATGAAATAAGTAATGAATGAAACATACTTATGCAAATTTATTTTAGTTAAAATTTAAATATTTTACAAAAAAATCAAATTTAGTATTGTAATACTAAATAAGTTGTGCTATATTCTATTTTAGTTAGGAAAGAATAGAAGAAGGAAAGAAGGAAAGGAGGAAAGAGTGAAAAATAAGATTGGAAAATTTTGGGATAGCTTATATAATCGAGAGATTTGTAGTAAAAAAGAGCTTGTTCGTGAAATGGTTCGAATAAAACTTACGGAAGTGGAGCGAAAAAAGATATCATTATGTAAAGAAGATTTACCGTCGGAGGATCTATATGAGACAATGAAAAAGAGGACCGAGGAAGAGCTTGGTTATTTTCCTGGGGACAGAGATTTTTTTTACGAGCTTTATGATTTAGGCCGGGACATTGATTTACAGGAGTTTGCGATTCAAACCTATAAGAATGACCGGATGGGAATGATTCTTGCACCGATGCATCTTGCTAGTTATATGGCCAATATTATCGAGAGTAATAATATTAACAATGTATTGATTACGGATGCCGAGAAAAGTTTAGTTGGGCTGGTAAATGTTATTAAGGAATTTAAAAATATTCAGTTTACTTTGACTTCCGAAAACAGATTAATGTTTTTATTGTTAAGTCTCCTTTTTAAGGGATTTGAAAGTGTATGTGTGAAGCATCTGTCTATATACAAAAAATTGGTGATAGGGGAACGCTTTGATTTGGTGTTGTGTTTGCCCGCATTTGGTCTTAAATTGGACTCTGACGATGTATTGAATAAATATATGACGAGGGAATCAGAGGGTATCGCTGTAGAAAATTTACTTAGAGTGATTGATCGTACTGGCAAACTCTTTGTCATTGTTCCGGCAAGATTTACTTTTTCAGGGAATGGATTTGAACGTATCCGAAATAAGATTATATCTGATTATGGGCTTGAATCAATTTATACACTGCCGGAAGGAACTTTTAGACCCTATACAGGAATAAAGACATATATGCTTGGTATATCAAATGAACTGGTTTCAGAAACAGAGTTGGGAAATTTAAAGCTAGAAAGTGATGTGTTTATACGAAGGAACAAAAAAAAAATAACAAAAGAAGAATTTAATAAATACACCGATTGGAGGGTTGAGTTGCTTTTATCCGAAAATCAGGATGAGATTCAAAAGTTTAAGAAGTCGGAGGTCCCCAAGTTTAAATTGAAAGAAGTAGCTGAAATCTTTAGAGGAAAATCCGTTATGAAAAAAGATGTTCAGCCTGGAAAGATTCATGTGCTGAATATTTCAAACATTGAGAATGGTCATATTTTTTTTGATAAAATGGATACGATCGATGAAGAAAAAAGAAAAATAAAGCGGTATGAACTACTGGATAAAGACTTGGTGGTAACGTGCCGGGGTACAATGAATAAAGTTGCCGTTTATAAAGCGAGTGATAAGTTCGTCATTGCTTCTGCAAATATAATAGTCATACGGTTTCAAAAAAACGTAATGAGTGATTATGTGAAAATTTTTATGGAAAGCCCTGTAGGTAGCACAATTATTAAAAGTTTTCAGCGGGGAACAATGGTAATGAATATCAATCCAAAGGATGTTGGCGAGATGGAAGTCCCTATTGCAAATATAGAAGTTCAAAAGAAAATAGTAGAGGAGTACCTTAATGAAAACAAATTATATATTGACACTATAAAAAAAGCTGAAAGTAGATGGGAAACGCATAAACAAGAATTATTTGATAAAATATTAAAATAGGAGGTCGTAAAGATGGCAAGTGTTAAATTAGGATGGGAAAATAACCTGTGGGCAATGGCAGATAAGCTAAGAGGTAATATTGAAAATTCAGAATACAAGCACGTAATATTGGGTCTTGTATTTTTGAAATATGTATCGGATGCTTTTGGGGAAAGATATAATCAGTTGGTTAAAGCAGGAGATGGATTTGAAGAAGAAAGAGATGCCTATACAGAAAAGGGTGTTTTTTTTGTGCCATCTCAGGCAAGATGGGATTTTATTAAAAATAGCGCAAAGTTACCAACAATCGGTCAAATTATAGATGATGCCATGGTCGCAATAGAAAAGGAGAATCCAGGATTAAAGGGGGTTCTTCAAAAAAATTATGCAAGACCAGCTTTAGACAAACATAAGCTTGGAGAGCTTGTGGATATGCTTTCATTTAAAATGGGAGATAAAGAAAGCAGAGCAAAAGATGTGCTTGGAAGAGTGTATGAGTTCTTCTTAGGTAAGTTTGGTAAAATTGAAGGTACTTTCTATACCCCACCATCAATTGTAAAGCTTTTAGTAGAAATGCTTCAGCCTTATAAAGGAAGAGTATATGATCCTTGTTGCGGTAGTGGTGGTATGTTTGTGCAGAGTCAGAAGTTTGTTGAAAAACATTCAGGAAGAAGAGATGATATTCATATTTTTGGTCAAGAATATACAGCTACAACGTGGAAACTTTGTAAAATGAACTTGGCTATCAGAGGGATCGATGGAAATATTGGCTCTAGAGATGCGGATACATTTACGAACGATGAACATAAAAGATTAAAAGCTGACTATATCATGGCAAATCCCCCTTTCAATATGAAGGACTGGGGAGCTAGTAGATTACAAGAGGATGTCAGATGGAAATATGGAATGCCTCCAGTAAATAACGCTAACTATGCTTGGATTCAGCATATAGTATCAAAACTTTCGCCAAATGGCTTAGCTGGTTTTGTATTAGCAAATGGTTCTATGTCAACCAATACATCGAATCAAGATGGAATCAGAAAAAATCTAATTGAAGCGAATTTAGTAGATTGTATTGTGACTTTACCAGGACAACTTTTTTATACAACACAGATCCCGGTTTGTTTATGGTTCTTAGCTAAAAATAAAAGGGATAAAAGATTTCGAGATCGAACAGGAAAAATCCTTTTTATTGATGCAAAAAAATTAGGTTATATGGAAGACAGAACCCATAAAGTTCTGGATGATGGAAAAGACATTAAAAAAATTACTGATACTTATCATGCTTGGAGAAGCACTGATGAAGAAAGTACATACGAAGATATCAAAGGTTTCTGTAAATCGGCAACTCTTGAAGAAGTCAGAGAGCATGAGTATATTTTAACACCGGGTAGATATGTTGGTATCGAAGAAGTAGAAGATGACGGAGAGCCATTTGACGAAAAGATGACAAAAATTACCGAAGATTTGGCAGAGATTTTTGCAAAATCAAGAAGCCTAGAAAATGAGGTTAGAGAAAATCTAGGGGGTATTGGATATGAGTTTTAATGAAACGGAATTGGGAATGATTCCTGATGATTGGGAAGTAAAACAGATAGGTGAAATAGGTAAAGTTGTCGGCGGTGGAACGCCAAAAACAAAAATCGAGGAATACTGGAACGGAAATATTTCATGGATAACACCAAAAGATTTATCTGGATATTCAGATCGGTTTATTTATAAAGGGGAAAGATCAATTACAAAAGTTGGTTTGGAAAATTCTAGTGCAAAGCTATTGTCTAAGGGTACCGTGCTTTTTAGTTCAAGAGCACCAATTGGGTATGTTGCGATTGCTGGAAAAGATGTGAGTACAAATCAAGGATTTAAGAGTATAGTTTGCAATGAAAGAGTGACTTATAATTTGTTTCTTTATTACTTAATGAAGCAAAAGAAAACAGATATTGAGATGATTGCTGGGGGATCTACTTTCAAGGAAGTTTCAGGAAAGGTAGTTAAAGAATTTAAGATTCAGATTCCACCATTAACCGAACAAAAAGCAATAGCCAATATCCTCTCAACTCTAGATGAGAAAATCGAAATCAACAACCGAATTAATAAAGACTTAGAAGAAATGGCACAGATAATTTTTAAACACTGGTTTGTAGATTTTGAGTTCCCTAACGAAGAAGGAAAACCATATAAATCCAGTGGTGGTGAAATGGTTGAAAGCGAACTCGGGTTGATTCCTAAAGGGTGGAAAGTGAAAGCTATTGAAGAGACTCTAGATTTTGTTATAGGTGGAGACTGGGGAAAAGAAAAGGAAAATGATGATTTTTCCCAGAAAATATATTGCATTAGAGGTGCAGATTTCCCTGATTTGCAAAATGGAAATAAAGCCGATATTCCAATAAGATATATAAAAGAGAATAGTTTTAAGAAAAGAAACTTGCTAGACGGAGATATTATTTTGGAGATCTCTGGAGGAACTAAAGGAAGACCAACAGGTAGGACAATATACATTCATAAAGGAATGATAAATGATTACGATAATGTTTTGTCTTTTTCTAATTTCTGTAGAGTTATGAGGACAAATAGTGTTCTGGATTCTAAAATTCTATATCTCTATTTACAGTTTTTATATGATAGCGGAGTAATGGAAACACATCAAGTACAATCTACAGGGATTAGTAATTTTCAGTTCAAGAGTTTTATAGCTAGTAAGCAAGTTGTTATATCTGATAAGGGTATTCAAGATAAGTTTTCTGGAATTATTGAAAAATTGTATCAGAAAAAAAACACATATGAAAGCTATAGATTAAAACTAATCAGAGACAATCTCCTTCCGAAGCTAATGTCAGGAGAAATAAGAGTGCCTCTAAAGTCAAAAAGTGATGCATTATGAAATTTGGCATAAGGAAACCAAGCCTTTAAAGAATATCAGCAAGGACGAGTATCAAAAGACAAGTAGTTCAGAGGGCAGAAATCAAGATGCCGCGAGGGTATGAATGGGGTAGAAATTCTAAAAAGTATGCCTATAACAAAGCGTATAATAGAACGTTCTTTGATATCTTTAAGTCCCTGAAGAAACTATTTAAATGAAAGGGGGATGAATCATGTACAGCTTCACCGAAGAAGAGCTTGAACAAGCGACGATAGATTTGTTTAAAGAGTTAGATTATGATACAGTTTTTGGACCGGAAATCTCTCCTGAGGGAGAGTATTCTGAAAGAGAAGATTATTCAGATGTTATTCTGAAAGCAAGATTAAGAGAAGCATTATATAGAATCAATAGAGTAATTCCAAAGGAAGGATTAGAGGAAGCTTTTAGAAAAATAACAATTCCTCAAAATCCAAGTTTGATCATTAATAACCGAGAGTTCCAAAAGATGATCACGGATGGAATTGACGTAACGGTTCGAGAACAGGATAGATTTGTTACGAAAAAGGTTTATATATTTGATTTTGAAGATAAGCGTAATAATGACTGGTTGGTGTGCAACCAATTTACTGTTATTGAAAACAGGGTTGAAAAAAGACCAGACGTCGTCGTGTTCGTAAATGGTTTGCCATTGGTTGTCATTGAGCTCAAAAGCTCCTCTAATGAAGAGGTAAATATTAGTGACGGTTACAATCAACTGCAAACCTATAAAGGGACCATCCCATCATTATTTGCTTACAATGCCTTTATGGTAACGAGTGATGGCATTAACGCAAGAGCAGGCTCATTAACAGCTGGTGAAAATCGTTTTATGATGTGGCGAACCATTGATGGTGAAGATTTTGCTTCGCCATCAATTCCGCAGCTGGAAGTCCTTATAAAAGGAATGTTTGATAAAAAAATATTTTTGGATCTCTTAAAGCACTTCATTTTATTTCAAACGGATGGAAGTGAAACCTCCAAAATATTGGCAGGGTACCATCAATATCATGCTGTAAATAAAGCTTTTGAAAGTACAAAAAGAGCGACAGAAGGCTCTGGTGACAGAAGAATTGGCGTCATATGGCATACTCAAGGAAGTGGAAAAAGTCTTTCTATGGTTTTCTATGCAGGAAAGCTAGTGCTTGGAATGAACAATCCGACAATTGTTGTGATTACAGATAGAAATGACTTGGACGATCAATTATATAGCACTTTTTCAAAATCGAAAGATTTATTGAGACAGGATCCAGTACAGGCGGATTCAAGAAGTCATTTAAGAGAGCTTCTATCAGGAAGGGATTCCGGTGGCATTATCTTTACGACGATTCAAAAATTTACGCCGGAAGAAAAAGGGGATAAAGTCCCCGTTCTTACAGATAGAAAAAATGTTATTGTTATTGCTGATGAAGCCCATCGAAGTCAATATGGATTTAATGCAGATGTGGTAGAAGGGAAAGAAGAAGCAAATGTTAAATATGGATATGCAAAATACATGAGAGATGCACTTCCGAATGCTTCTTATATTGGCTTTACTGGAACACCGATAGAATTTAGTGATAAAAATACCCCAGCGGTATTTGGTAATTATATTGATATATACGATATGACAAGAGCCGTTGAAGACAATACAACGGTTAAGATTTTCTATGAAAGCAGAATTGCTAAATTAGATTTGCCAGAAGAAGTGAAACCTGTTGTAGATGAAGAATATGAAGAAATAACTGAATATCAGGAGCAAGAACAAAAAGAGAAGCTAAAGAGTAAGTGGTCGCGTTTGGAAGCGCTGGTAGGTTCAGGAAAACGAATTGAATTAGTAGCGAAGGATATCGTTAGTCATTTTGAAGAAAGACAAAAAGAATCTTTTGGTAAGTCCATGATTGTTGCGATGTCTAGAAGAATTTGTGTTGATTTATATGATGCTATTGTTAAGATTAGACCTGAATGGCATAGTGATGATGATGATAAAGGTATTATTAAAGTTGTTATGTCAGGATCATCAAGTGATAATGCAAAATTACAACCCCATATTGGCAATAAAGAGAGAAGAGAATTTTTGGCAAAACGCATGAAAGATAATAGCGATGAACTTAAAATTGTTATTGTAAGGGATATGTGGTTGACTGGTTTTGATGTTCCTAGTCTGAATACCATGTATATTGATAAGCCAATGAAGGGCCATAACTTGATGCAGGCAATAGCAAGGGTTAATCGAGTATTTAAGGATAAGCCAGGTGGACTTATTGTAGATTATATTGGTATTGCGGATAGCTTGAAACATGCATTAACTCAATACACAGAAAGCGATAGAAAGAATACGGGTATAGATACAGATGTGGTCGTAGAATTAATGCTTGAGAAATATGATGTCATAAAGGATATTTTACATGGCCATGATTATTCGAAGTTCTTGACAGGAAAAGCAAGTGACAGAATGCAGGCTATTGTTGAAACCATTGATTTTGTCCTGGGTAAAGGTGAAGAAGTTAAAAAGGACTTCTTAAAATATACAACAGAACTTTCAAAGGCTTATTCCTTGTGTGTTACAACTGATGAAGCTCAACAACTTAATGTAGAGATCGGTTTCTTGAAAGCTGTAAAATCCGGAATCATCAAAATGATACCGGATGAGCAGAAAAAGAAAACTTCAACTCAATTAGATTTTCAACTTAATCAGCTTATTTCAAAATCGATTATTTCGGAAGAGGTTATTGATATTTTAGGAGAAGTAGGTCTTCAAAAACCTAATATTGCGATTCTTTCAGATGAATTCTTGGAAGAAGTTAAAGGACTTAAACAAAAGAATTTAGCGGTTGAATTGTTGAACAGATTACTAAAAGGAAAAGTAAAAGCGATCTCAAGAAGAAACCTTATGCAATCGAAAAAATTCTCTGAAATGCTCGAGAAGACGCTTTTGAAATATCAAAACAGAGCTATTGAAACGACTCAGGTAATATTAGAACTTATAGGACTTGCGAAAGAGATGAATGAGGCTCATAAGCGAGGGGAAGATACCGGATTAAATGACGACGAAGTAGCATTTTACGATGTCTTAGCAGATAGCGAATCAGCAAAAGAAGTTCTTGGCGATGAAATTCTAAAGCAAATTGCAGTAGATCTTACAGAATCAATCAAAAGAAGTATGAGTGTTGATTGGAATCTGAGAGATACCGTCAGGGCGAAGATGCGTATGACCATTAGAAGACTGCTTAAAAAATATGGCTATCCGCCAGATCAGCAAATTAAAGCGATAGATACAGTGATGGAGCAAGCGGAATTAATGTGTGCCAATGAGTCTGTTTCTTATGTTAATGAAGAAAAAAATTAAAATTTTGAAAAAATAGCTGAAGATAAAGCGGAATATTAGGGGGTGAAGTAATTGGAATGCAATGATGTACTTGATAAATTAAAAGAAGAATTTCCAGATAAAGCAATTGATATTTCAGAATGTTTAGAGCTTTTACGAGAAATAATCAATGATTCTATAGAAGCTATCGGTGATAGAATTAATACAGCTGTAACTAATAGAAACTTTGATGGGGTAACGCAATATTCTGATATGGCGGAAGAAATAAATCGTTATGAAAAGAAAATTGAAGAATTTATTGATATGCTTGAAGTAGAAAGAATTGATATGCTTGAAGTAGAAAGAATTGATGTGCCAGGCGAAACAGAAGAGGAAGTTGAAAAAAAGACTATTCCTAATTATGCGGAATATGTAGTAGATAGCAGGGTAGAACATACTTTGTATGAAAATTTTACCCATAAAAGACCTGCGGCATTTAAAATTAATGATCATAAACTTATAGAGGTAAAGACATGGCAAGATGTGCTTGTTAAAACTTCTGAGATTTTAATGTCAATTGACGGAAAAAAATTTATAAGTTTTGAAAATAGCAGTGAAATGAATGGGAAGAAAAAGAAATATTTTTCTAGAAAGTCATCTGATTTGAGAAAAGCAGGAAACATTGATGGTAAAATTTTTATTGAAATGAATCAAAGTGGTAATGCTATCAGAAATCTTATCGTAAAGATGTTAAAAAAGTATGGATTTAAGATTAATGGATATAAGGTCTATTTTAGAGCAGATTATTCAAATATCAATGAATAGAACTGGAGTGAAATAGATGGCAAATATGAAATATGAAATAGAAAAAACTTGTATTATTTGTGGGAGGCCTTGTTGTAATTGAAGTAAAGAAGTTTGGACCTAAGAAAATTAAGAGTGTCGTGAAACTGTCTTGGTTATGTCTGAAACGAAATTTTGCAGCAACTTTTAATTGGGGCTTTGCCCCAAACCCCAGAGTTTTTAAAGGCATAACACTATCCAGCATAAACCGTGGTTTCAAAGACACCGA